>NZ_JBQHWF010000009.1:0-147415 GCF_052064095.1 Blautia sp. HCP3S3_C4 | reverse complement strand
TCACGAAGTGACCCCCGCGGAGTACAATACTCAATCGGCAACGCAGGAAGTTAATTCTCAAGGAAATGTCAACATGTATGTAGTTTTGAAGATACAGTAGAAACCAGCTATCATCTAGCTGGTTTTTTTGTGCGTAAAAATATTTTTTGTTAATTAAGCTATAGAAAAATAAGGGGGATGCCATTTGGCATCCCCCCAACATTTACAGTGAATGAATATAAGTTAACAGTTCCTCTTTTTCATTGGATGTTAATTTATGGTTTTCTGTAAAGGCACAGACGAAATTTTTCAGAGATCCTTCATAGGAATCCTCAATGATCTGCTGTGCATAATCTTCATAGTATTTTTTTCTGGATACAGATGGGATATAGATGGCCCTTTTTCCACTTTTGTCAATATTTAGAAAGCCTTTCTGAGCCAGGCGGGTGAGGAATGTGTTAACAGTCTGCTTTTTCCATTCCTTTTTTTCTTCTTCGTTAAAGTGAGTCATAATTTCAGAAAAAGTCGCAGGTGTTTCTCTGGACCATAAATATTTCAAGATATAAAACTCAGTTGCACTCATTGCGTTTTGTACCATTGTTTAGTCCTCCTTATATAAAGTAAAAGTACATACTGCATATTAGTATAATATATATATAAGAATTTTTCTAGATGTATAATTATACAAAAATCATACCTGAAAATAGGTTGTTTTTATCTTATAAAAAGATCTGTAAGGTTTCACAGCTCCTGTTTTTCAGGGACAAAAGCAGATGCTTCTTTGATCATGCAATATTGTTTCAGATTAAAATGTGATTTTTCTACAATTCCATAAACTTTAAATCCAAAGTGTTCATATATTGGAACATTATCAGGGTTGTGGGTTTCCAGAGAAACCAGCATTTTGTGCTGTTGTGCGTAATCCAGTACTTCATTCATCAGTAATTCGGCCAGACCATGATGCTGATGTCCGGGATCTACCGCCAGGTAAATTACATGGAGACGCTCAGTCTGGTGAAGCTGGTCTGTCCAGCTGGAATTCAGATAATCTTTTCCCTGGACAAAGTTCCAGAAGGTTTTCAGGCTGGGGTCTTCTTTGATGAGCCATCCATCAGTGGTGAGCAGAGCTTTGGCTTCAGTAAGGCAGTATTGCAGGACGTTATAAGGTTCACTTTCATCAGAAACCACCAGTATACTGTTTAATTCGCTGCTGTCTGAATAAATTTCACAGGTTTGAAAAAATTCTGTCAGGTCACAGGAAAAAAGCTCAGGCAGAAGTCGTTCTCTGGTGTCATTATCCGGTATCAGTGCATGATACAGGGGGTCTTGTGCAAAACAAACAGTCAAAAGCTTCTGCAATCGTGGTAAATCCTCTTCCTGTACTCTGTACAAATTTTTACTTTCCATAATAGTATAAAAAACTCCTTTATATATTTGTTAAGATATCATTCAGCATGGAGCAGAGCTTGGTCACTGAATTTTTAAGGTAACGGATATCGTCTTTATAGTAAGCCTTCTGTCTGCGCAGCGCGGCATCCAGGCGGCGGATTTCTATTTCCAGTACCGGATCTGGTTCCTTCATCCGTTCTTTTAGCTGCTGGACAATACCATATAGATTTTCATGATGCATAATCCGTCCGGCACCCCACATCAGCCGGTCTTTAGGCTGGTGGAGAATATACTCTGTAAAATGATAATAGACTTCCTCATCAAAGAGGAATGCATACATATTATTGTCTACACGATACAGGGCTTTCAAGGCATCGGTAATATTCTTGTCTATCAGTGCATTCTTAGCCTTTTCCAGCTGTCTGATATTGTGAAAGGCAGCATCCTGCGGAAAGATTACTTCATCCTGCCAGTTCAGGCGTACCAGGTAATCCTGAGCCTTGCGAAAAGTCTTCAGAAGCTGCAGGGAAGTATTTTCCCATTTGCGGCGAAAAATTTTCCGATCCTGTTCGGAAGCCAGAGCAGAATACTCCTTATTGACCTGGCATATTTTCTGATAAACTTCCTGTCCGAGAGATTCTGCTGTACGGAACAGAGCTCTCAATCCTTCCAGATCAGAGACAGCGAAATCCAGAGTCTTTTCTTCTGCATTTGAAGCGGCTGCCTGCATGGTATTACTGAAATTCAGAGGCGGAAGAATTAGCCTGTCATAGGCCAGAACCAGCTTCAGATAGCATTCATGATGAAAACGATATACAGGTTCCTGGTATACATCCTGGTTATCATATTGGGAATGATAATAATTCTGCATAAAGGGTCCTGCGCTGAAATCATTTACAGTGGAAGGAATGCCTGCAATTGCCATGGAAAAATCATCGGACCAGGTTTCAATAGGAGACAGAACAGAGATCCCGTCCGGATAAGCCTGGGGCGGCACAGTGAGGGAATCTGTGAATTCCCTGATAAAATCTGCATATTCATAGGTACAGCGGATAGCATCCCGGGTGTTGTGGGCATGTGCAGGAAGTTCAAAATTTAAGTTGGCAATAACTTTACCCTGCCAGTCTGGATGTACACGGAATACTTGATTGTAGGCTCCTGTAGACCAGTCATATTTGGAATCGATCACGCCCCATTCCTCAGCTGCCATAGCACAGAATACAAGGGTGTGGGCAGGTTTGTATCCGCCCTTTATCAATGCCCTGGCAATACCAAGCATCATGGCAACAGCGGCATTGTCATCCTGAAATCCATCAAAATAGGAATCGTAATGAGCAGATAAAACAATCATGTGATCTGTTTCGGTGCCCTGGATTTTTCCCACAATATTACTGGCCTGTACATCAGGCATAACCCTGGAACTGGCATCCAGAGAAACCTGCAGGGAGGCCGGATTATTTCCGGAGGCAGCGGTATTCTGAGACTGAATTTTAGAAAACAGTGCATCTTTCAGAAGCCGTGCATCTGCCTGAGACAGCGAAAATGCCGGGGCAAATTCAGGTCCGGCAATGTCCTGGGCATTCAGAGCGGTATCTGCAATTTCTCCATATCCGTTTGCCTGTACTGCGATCAATGCAGCAGCTCCCCGTAAATATGCCTGATAGACAGGAAAGCTGATCCACCATTCATCTCTCTGGTTGATCTCTACAAGTACCAGTTTATTCTGTACATTTATTCCTTCATAATCTGCAGCAGTTCCTTTTCCAAGATAAACTAATTCGTAATCCTGAAAACCATCTGTCTGAAAATTAGTCTGATAGCCTCCCATCTGGAAAAGGTGTTCTCTGCCTGATTCATCAACATATTTAAGAATTGCCTTTTCAAATTCCCATCCGTCAAGGGTAAAGGTATCTCTGGAAACATCAGTCAGACCGATCTCACACATTTCCTCATAGAGCATGTGCCCGGTAGCTGTCTCCGCTGCAGAGCCTGCAGTGCGGTAACCAAGGACGGAATTCGTTTTTTCCTTCTCCATACGTCTGGCCAGATGATAGGACCAGTCTGTATCAAGAAAGGAGATACAGTTTTCTTCTGTATTCAATGGAATCGCCTCTTTTCTGCCCTGCAAAACGCAGGGGTTCTGTTCTTTGTTTATTCGTAAAATAGTATCTGTGAAAATATACCCCTCTTTCATATGAAAACATATACTATAATCAGTATACATTTTAACGATGCAAAACACAAATAAAATCTGTTGTTATTTTTCCATGGGAATGATATGATGAAATTACTGTGATTGTATTCAATTCTGAAAAGGCAGGGCTTCTATTTCTCCAGGCCATTGCCTGAGAAAGATATACTCAAGATTATCTGATATATCATAACCCCTCAAAATACTTCATAAACTGTAAAAAAGTATTTTGAGGGGTTTCCTTTTGAAAGATTATATCGAAGAAAGGGCAGTGGAAATCGCCGGTTATATCATTGAGACAAATGCAACGGTACGTCAGGCAGCGAAGAAATTTGGGATCAGTAAGAGCACAACACACAAGGACTGTACAGAACGTCTTAGTCAGATCAATCCAGGCCTTGCAGCGGCAGTTCGCCAGGTGCTGGATGTGAACAAGCAGGAAAGACATATTCGTGGGGGTCTGGCTACCAGGGAGAAATATTTGCACCAGCAGAATTAAAAAATGTGATAAGATATAGTTATGGGACTGAAAGCATGTGACTTCAGTCGTGTGAGAAATTCCCATCAGGATAAGAAAACATAAATGATAAGGATTAAGAAAGCGAGGAAAAGAGAATGGCAGTAAAAATTTACCATGGAGATATTTTATTCACTCCGGCAGCAGATCAGCTGTCAGTTTATGAGAATAGTTATATTATAGTAGAGGACGGAGTGGTGTCACAAATCTGTGAAAGGGTTCCGGAGGAGTATAAAGGAGCAGAGATTGTTGATTACGGTGATAAATTAATTATTCCTGCTTTTTCAGACCTCCATGTACATGGGTCACAGTATGTACAGCGTGGCATTGGCATGGACTGTCTGCTTTCTGACTGGCTAAACCACTATACATTTCCGCAGGAATCACAGTTCAGGGATATGGATTATGCGAAAGAGAGCTATGATGCATTTGTAGATGACATGCTTCGTCACGGTACCTTTCATGCAAATGTTTTTGCTACGATCCATCGTGAGGCTACGGATTATCTCTTTGATAAAATGGAAGAGAAGGGAATGTATGGATATGTTGGAAAGGTAAATATGGATTGTAATTCACCGGAGTTTCTGATTGAGAAAACAGAGGATTCCCTGTTGGAAACAGAGAAATATCTGTCAGACCATGAAGGCAGCAAAAAGGTGAAAACAATTCTGGCACCACGTTTTGCTCCTACCTGCAGTGAGCCTCTGATTCTTGGTCTTGGAAAACTGGCTGCAAAGTATCATTGCGGTGTGCACACACATCTGGTAGAGTCTGTCTGGGAAGCGCAGGAGGCGTTAAAGCTGTTTCCGGGATATGGGTCTGATGCGGAAATTTATGAACGTGCAGGTTTGATGGATTATGGCCCATCCATCTTTGCCCATGTAATTTTCCCAACTGCAGAGGATAAACGGATTATGAAAAAACATGGAAGCTTGTCTGTGCATTGTCCGGATGCAACAGTAAACATTGTGGCAGGTATTATGCCACTGCAGCAGATGGCCTCTGAAGGTCTGAAGATTGCCATGGGATCTGATGTTGCGGGAGGACATGGAATTGCCATATACCGTCAGGTGGCAAGGGCAGTACAGCTGTCAAAACTGAAAGAATTTTATGAGCCGGCTGAAAGTAAGACCATTACAATCACACAGGCTTTCTATCATGCAACCAAGGAAGCAGGAAGTGTGTTTGGAAAGGTTGGATCTTTTGAAAAGGGATATGCATTTAATGCTCTTGTAATTGACAATATGGAGGATTCCTGGTCTAAGATGACTGCCCAGGAGAAGCTGGAAAGATTTTGCTATATTGGAGATGACAGAAATATCAAAGCCAGATATATAGACGGAAAATTGCTGAGTCAGGAGTTCTAATCTGTTATACTGCGATTATAGAGAAACCTCAGAGAGAAGGAGGAAATATACATATGGCATTATTAGAGGTGAACTTTTTTTCCAAGGCACTGATGCGGCCGGTAACGATGAACGTGATCCTTCCGGCAGATAAAGTCTTTTTTGAAGAGGAGACAGAAGAAGATGAAAAACCTTTCAAAACGCTTTATCTTCTGCACGGTGTAATGGGAAATTATACAGACTGGGTGACAGGAACCTGTATTAAGCGTTGGGCAGAGGAGAAGAATCTGGCAGTAGTGATGCCCTCCGGTGCAAATATGTTTTATATGGATCATCCTGAAGTTAATGAAAATTACAGTGAATTTATAGGAAAAGAACTTGTAAAGATCACACGAAGGATGTTCCCGTTATCTCATAAAAAAGAAGATACATTTATCGCTGGTTTATCCATGGGAGGATACGGTGCGATCCGAAATGGCCTGAAATACCATGATACATTCGGATATATCGCAGGCCTTTCTTCTGCTATGATTCTGGAAAAAATGGATACAGATGATGACAGTTCTCCTATGTTTTTCGAGAAGAAAACGTTCCTGGAAGGTGTTTTTGGAGATCTGTCCCAAATTCATGACTGTGAAATTAATCCGGAGTGGATTGCAAAAAAACTGAAAGAGGAAAAAGCTGAGTTTCCGAAAATGTATCTTGCCTGCGGACTGGATGATCCGCTGCTTCCTCCGAACCGCAAATTCAGGGACGCTATGAGTGAACTGGGTGTGAATGTCACTTATGAAGAAGGACCGGGAGCCCATGAATGGGATTTCTGGAATCGTTATATTAAGAAAGTCCTGGACTGGCTGCCACTGGATAAAGACAGCAAAGAAGGGATGAACAGTGGTAATGTAGGATTATAAATAATTATATTAAAAGAAGCATCTGTGTGGGAGCGATCCATGGAGATGTTTCTTTTTTTATGAAAGAAAGTGGTTTGTAGATTTCAATTGTAAATAGCTATGTATTTTTGAGAACTATGAGTTTTGGCGCATAAAAAATTGTATGAATTAAATATACTAAATGTGAAATTAATTACAATAACGCAAAAGTGAAATGAAAAAAATATCAAATGTATTATATAATAAACACAAAAATACAATAAATACATTAGAAAACAAAATAAAAAACAACAATATGCACAAATGATATGAAAAAAGTTCCAATAAACACAAATGATATTGAAAAAAATATTAAAAGAGAGTATGATTTGAGCAAATGGAGGAGGTAATGATAATGAATCAAAAAATAGAAGCATTAAAAGGGGAATTAATTGTATCTTGTCAGGCTCTTTCACAGGAGCCGCTTCATTCTTCATATATTATGAGCAGAATGGCAGTAGCCGCATTGGAAGGCGGGGCTAAAGGAATAAGGGCTAATACCAGAGAAGATATTAAGGCTATTCAAGAACAAGTAGATCTTCCGATTATTGGAATAGTAAAAAGGGATTATCCTGATTGTAAGGTATATATTACCCCTACTATGAAGGAAGTAGATGAGTTGATGGAAGTTAAGCCTGAGATTATAGCTTTGGATGCTACTGGGGCACTTCGCCCAGGGGGAATAACACTGAAACAATTCATAGAACAGATTAGGAAAAAATATCCGGATCAGCTTTTGATGGCAGATTGTTCAACTGTTAAGGAAGCACAATATGCAGATCAGATAGGATTTGATTTTATAGGAACAACCATGGTAGGGTATACAGAACAAAGCGCGGATGACAAAATTGAAAAAGATGATTTTCGTATTATCAGAGAAATTTTAAATTCAGTAAAACATCCGGTAATTGCGGAAGGAAATATTAATACACCTGAAAAAGCTAAGAGAGTTAAAGAACTGGGAGTTTTCAGTATTGTAGTTGGTTCAGTTATTACTCGCCCACAATTGATTACCAGAGCATTTGTAGATGCATTACATGAATAAATATAAAGAGCTCCAGTAAAACGAAAATTATTGCGGAAAGGAAGGATATTATTTTGAAGAGGAAGCGGGAAAACGGTGAAAATAGATTTGCCTATATTGTAAATGCACCCATGATTATTTATCTGGCCTGTTTTCTGGCATTTCCAATGATATGGGGATTGTATATGAGTTTTACAAACAAGACAATTGGAAATCCTGCATCGTTTGTTGGATTGAAAAACTATATCAGACTTTTGGGAGATCCGGAATATAGGAGATCAATTTTAAATACTGTATTTTTTACTGCTATTTCTATAGCTGTAAAAACAGTTCTTGGAATGCTCATGGCATTATCTTTGAATCAGAAATTTAAAGGCAGAAATGTAGCAAGGGCATTGCTGATGATTCCATGGACGTTGCCGAATATTGTTGTAGTTTATAACTGGCGTTGGATTTTTAATTCAACAGGTGGAATTGCCAATCATATATTAAAATCTCTGCATATTACAAATTCAGATATTATCTGGTTCGGATCAGCAGGGCTTGCAATGACTACAATCATTGTAGCTAATGTATGGAGAGGAACACCATTTTTTGGAGTTTCTATTTTGGCTAAGTTGCAGACAATTCCAAAGGATTATTATGAAGCTGCGGAAATTGATGGTGCTGGTCTTTGGAAGAAATTCAGATATATTACATTACCGGAAGTAAAAGATGTAACTATTTTATCTGCACTTATGAGTACGATTTGGACCATTAATGAATTTGAGACAGTGTGGTTATTAACCGGGGGCGGTCCAAACGGAACAACAGAAGTTATGAATGTATATAGTTATAAGACTGCTATGAGAAGTATGATGCTTGGACGAGGTATTGCAGTTGCAGTACTTGCAATGCCGATTCTTATGATTCTTATTAGTATCCTGACACGCCGTATGCTGCCGGAAAATGAATGATTGTGAGGTATTGCGTGTGCGGAAAAATGAAAGGAGAATTATATGAAAACTAAAAAGAAAACAGCATTACTTGGAAGGATATATCTGATCATATGTCTGATAGTTGCATTATTTCCAATATACTGGATGATCAATACTTCCTTTAAAAGTGATTCTGAAATTTACGCAAAAATTCCGACGTTGATTCCTCATCATCCTACTGGTGGCGCGTATGCTTACTTGATTAATAATACAAATTTTCTTGCAAGTATGAAGAACAGTTTGATTATTGCTATATCCGTTTCGGTATTTTCAATTTTAATAGCATATCCTGTTGCGTACACTTTATCAAGAGTAAAATTTAAAGGAAGACGAGTATTTTCAAAATCAGTATTATTTATGTATTTATTACCAACTACAGTTCTGTATATTCCATTATACATGTTGGTATCTAAAATGCATCTTACCAATACGATTTGGGGGCTGATTGTAATTTATCCTACATTTACATTGCCCTATGTTGCATGGATTCTTATTCCGCATATAGCAGCTGTTCCGAAGGAACTTGAGGAAGCTGCGAAGGTAGACGGATGTTCCAGGATAGGTACCATGTATAAAATTGTATTTCCACTGGCATTGCCAGGGATTATATCTACTACAATTTTTACGTTTGCAATGTGTTGGGGAGAATATATGTATGCATTGGTAAATCTGACATCAAGTCAGGTACAGACTTTCCCATTGGTTATTTCAGGATTGATCTATGGTGATATGCCACCTTGGAATCAGTTAATGGCGGGCGGTGTCCTTGCTGGTATTCCTATTATAGTGATTTATATGCTGGCTTCCAGTGGATTAGTTGGCGGAGCAACTGACGGTGGTGTAAAAGGATAATATTAAAAAGCTAATATAATAGAAAATAATTAGAAAATAATAAAAATGAAAAGTTAAAAGGAGGAACTTCTATATGAGAAAAAAATTATTATCAATGGTAATGGCAGGAACATTGGCTCTTTCATTTACTGCATGCGGAGGAAGTAGTTCCACTGATACAGAAAAAAATACGGATACTGCCAGCACGACAGAAACGCAAACAGAAGATAGTAAAACAGCGTCTGATAAAAAGTCTATTACTATCTGGGTGGAAAAAATCTTCAGTGATGACGCGAATACTAAAATGGAAGAAAGGCTGAAGGAATATGAAAAAGAAAAAGATGTAACAGTAAATTGTGAAATGGTAGCTGCTACAGATTTTGTAACAAAATTAAATGCTGCAATTGAAGCTGGCCAGAGTGTTCCGGATATTATTTCTGCAGACACAACGAAGGTATTAAATTATTATCCGAATATTCCGTGTAATGATGTGACAGATCTTGTTAATAAAATAAATGAGGAACGACCATATTTGCAGGCAAGTTATGACGGAACTAAGATCGATGATAAATATTATTATGTACCGTTTTATAGTTCTTCTACGTTAATGTTTATCAGAAAAGATAAATTTGAAGAAGCTGGTATTACTAAAATGCCTGAAACTTGGGATGAAGTGTTTGAGGATGCAAAAAAGGTAAGCGACCCAGATAATGATTTTTATGGACTTGCAATGGGCTGTGGTGAAAATGATGATGATGACGAAAACACTATTAGACAATATATGTGGAATGAGGGCGGATATCTGTTTAATGAAGATGGGGAAATAGTTGCTGATGATAAAGTAACAGCTGTATTTGATAAATATGCAGAATTATATAAAGACAAAGTAATTCCGCAGGATGCAACAACCTGGGATGCAGGTGGAAATAATGGTTCTTATCTGGCAGGACGTACAGCAATTTGTTTTAATGCACCTACATTATATAATGCATTGGTATCTGATGAACAATATAAAGAACTCTTAGATAATACTGTTGTTTTGGCTCCTCCTGCAGGAAACGAAAATAGTGTATATATGAATTTTAACCGTGGATTTGCAGTTATGAATACCTGTAAAGATACTGACCTGGCTTCAGATGTAATTTCTTATCTTCTGGATAAAGATTGGTATGATTCCTATATGGAAGAAATAGCACCTGTATTTGCACCTGTATTTGAAGATGCAAAGGAAAATACAACATGGAAAGACAATGAAGTAAATGCTCAGGCGTTGAAGTATGTAGAAAATGCTTCTGGTTATTATGGATATCCTGTAAAAACAATTAAGGGACGTACAGTTGCAGCTAAACATTATTTTACATACCCATTTGTAAAAGCAGTTAACCAGGTAGCAACAGGCACTGCTGATTCATCAGAAGCTTTAAAAAGTATGACTGCTGCAATTGAAGATTTTCAGGATCAGGTAGGTGAATAAGGATGAAGACAAAAGTATGGTTAAATCTGGATCCGCAGAAAGTGGATGTAAATTATTTATACAAAAAGTTTGAAGAAATGGGATGTGATTTTGAAGCTGAAGCAATTCCGGATAATAATCCGGAATTGCTAGTGAAAAAAGCACAGAATGTTGATATTGTGGTTGCAACTATGGAACCATGGAATGAAACAACGCTTGGCGCAGTAAAGGGAAAAGTAAAATTTATTCAAAAATATGGAACAGGAGTAGACTCTGTAGATTTAAAAGCTGCAGGAAAAAATGGGATTCCTGTTGCTAATATTCCGGGAGCCAATGCACCTGCAGTGGCAGAGGTCGCCATGATGCATATATTGAATTTAGGCAGACGATTTACTCCGTGTGTAGAGGGCTGTAGAAAAGGAATCTGGCCTTCAACAGTTACAGGAAATGAATTAGATGGGAAAACAGTGGGACTTGCAGGATATGGACGTGTAGCAAAAAATCTTGCGCGGATGATATCTGGATTTTCTGTTAAGATTATTGCATATGATCCATTTGTGAAAGAAGCGGAACCGGGACAGAATGTTACTTTTGTGGATACTTTGGAAGAACTTTTTGAGCAGAGTGATATTGTGAGTCTTCATATGCCCTTTATGCCCTCAACAGCAGGAATTATTAATAAGTCATTATTTGATCGCATGAAACCACATGCTTATTTAGTAAATACTTGCAGAGGTGGTGTAATAAATGAAGCAGATTTAATTGATGCGCTGAAATCGGGAAAATTGGCAGGGGCAGGTCTTGATGTTCTTGTAGAAGAGCCGCCAAAACCGGAGCAGCCATTGATACATATGGATAACGTATATGTTACGTCTCACATGGGAGCTGCTTCATTGGAAAGTGAGTATCGTTCTCAGGTGATTATTGCGGATAATATAAAAGAATTTCTGGAGGGAAAACTTCCGGAAAGTGTTAGAAATAAAGAGTTTTTGGTATAATAAAAAGGAGAAATCAAAATGAATATAGAGAAATTTAAAGGAGTGTTTCCGGCTTTTTATGCATGCTATGATGAAGAAGGAGAAATTAGTGCTGAACGTACACAGGCACTGGCAGAACATTTATTGAAAAAGGGTGTGAAAGGCCTGTATGTAGGTGGATCATCAGGAGAATGTATTTATCAAAGTGTAGAAGATCGAAAGAAAACTCTGGAAAATGTAATGAAGGCGGTAAAAGGAAAACTGACAGTTATTGCTCATGTAGCATGTAACAATACAAAGGACAGTTGTGAATTGGCTGCTCATGCAGAAAGTCAGGGGGTTGATGCAATTGCAGCGATTCCGCCGATTTATTTTCATCTTCCTGAATATGCTATAGCAGAGTATTGGAATGATATTTCTGCTGCTGCACCAAATACTCCATTTATTATTTATAATATTCCACAGTTGGCAGGTACTACGCTTACCATGTCACTCTTTAAAACTATGTTGAAAAATCCAAATGTACTTGGTGTAAAAAATTCTTCTATGGCGACCCAAGATATTCAGATGTTTAAGGCTGAAGCTGGAGAAGGACATATTGTATTTAATGGTCCGGATGAGCAGTTTATTAGTGGACGTGCAATAGGAGCTGATGGAGGAATTGGTGGTACTTATGCTGTTATGCCAGAATTATTCCTGAAAATAGATGAGCTTTTTAAAGAAGGAAAAATGGAAGAGGCTCTTGCTATTCAGAATAAAGCGGATCAGATTATTTATAAAATGTGCGAAGCACATGGTAACCTTTATGCAGTAATGAAAGAAATCCTGAGAATAAATGAAAAGGTTAATATTGGAAGTGTGCGGAAACCTCTTCCTGATTTAATTCCTGAGGATATGATGATTGTTAAAGAGGCAGCCGAGATGATTCGTGATGCGATTGCAGCACTAAAATAAGCATATAGTAAGGACAAGGCGCGCATACTGTGGTAGAACATAGTGTGCGCGTTTGACGTTAATATAAAAATGAGAGTAAAGGGAGTAATTATGAAAGAGTATGTATGTATTGATATAGGTGGAACTGCTATTAAAGCTGGTGTGCTGGATGAAAATGCAAGGATAATTGAGCAACTGAACATTCCTACGGAAGCAATGCAGGGAGGCAGTTATGTGCTTGCCAGAGTAAAGAAGATTATAGAACGATACATTGTTTTAAGAAAAATCACAGGAATCTGTATTTCTACTACGGGTATGGTTGATGCTGCTCAGGGGAGTATTATATACGCAAATGAAAATATGCCGGGATATATGGGAATAAATTTAAAAAAAGAAATAGAAAGAACATTTGGAATTCTCTGTGAGGTGGAGAATGATGTAAATTGTGCAGGATTGGCAGAATATTGGAATGGAGCAGCCCAAAAAAGTCAAAGTGCATTATGTATGACCATTGGAACTGGGATTGGCGGCTGCGCGATTGTTAATGGACGATTACTCAGAGGAATATCCTATTCTGCCTGTGAAGTAGGGTATATGAATATTAATGGAAATCGATTTGAAAATCAGGCGTCAACTACTGCATTGGTAAAAAAAGTGGCAGAGAGAAAGAAGGATAAGATATCTGAATGGAATGGGAAAAGAATTCTTGAATCTGCTGAGAAAAATGATAAAATTTGTATAGAAGCAATAAATGAAATGGCAGAAATTCTTGGACTTGGTATTGCTAATATTTGTTATGTTTTAAACCCGGAAATAGTAGTTCTTGGCGGTGGAATTATGCAAAGGGAAAGTATTCTGACAGATGGTATACGTAAGTCTGTGAAAAATAATCTTTTGCCGGCAATATCATCTCATATGCGCCTGGAACTTGCACATTATCATAATGCGGCAGGGATGACAGGAGCTTGGTACTGTTTCCGAAAAGCACATGAATTTTAAAGGAGAAGTGTATGGAGTTTGATGAAAAATCTGTTGTGCCGGTATTAGAAGCTAAGTATGATAGTTTTACTCAATCAGAGAAAAATATTGCAGATTTCTTTTTGAAAAATAAAAATCAGGCAGATTACTCAATCGAGACATTATCACAAAAATTATTTGTGTCGAAAGCCTCAATATCAAGGTTTGTAAAAAAATGTGGATTTAGAGGTTATAGAGAATTCATTTATCAGTATGAAAAATCTTTAAACAGTGTGAGAAAAGATGTAGCTGACAGCACCAAAACAGTATTGGATACATATCAGGAATTGATTACAAAAACATACAGCCTGATGAATGAAGCTCAGATTACCAGAGTGATTAATTTGCTTGGAATAACTCCCAGAGTTATTGTATGTGGAGCAGGAAGCTCTGGGTTGGCAGCTACTGAGATGGAAAGCCGGTTTATGAGAATTGGAATTGATATAGATTCTCTTACTGATGCAGACAGAATTCGCATGCAAGCGGTTTTTTGCAATGAAGAAAGTTTGATTATAGGAATTAGTGTAAGTGGAGAAAATGAATCAGTATTGTACCTGTTAAAGGAGGCACATCAGAGAGGAGCTAAAACAGTACTAATTACTTCAAGAGATAGTTTGTTTTTCAGAGAATTTTGTGATGAAGTAATATTGATTTCATCAAGAAAAATGCTAAACAGTGGAAATGTGATATCACCACAATTTCCTATTTTAATTATGATTGATATTATTTATAATGAATATATTTATCTCAATCGTAGAGAAAAGCTGGCAATGCATAGTGATACTTTGCGAGCATTAAAGTCGAAAGAGCATTATATGCTAAACGGAACGGGAAAAATATAATCGGAAAAATTATTTTGCTATATTGTAGCTTGTATAATTAAATATATATATTATAATGGAAATACACATATTGAAAGAGGAGGAAAATCGGTATGATTATTTACGAGGGAAAGGATTATCAGGATGTGAGCAGAAAGGCGGCAAATATTATGTCTGCTCAGATTATTATGAAACCAAATGCAGTTCTCGGACTTGCAACAGGTTCTACACCGGTTGGCATGTATAAACAGCTGATCGAATGGTACAAAAAAGGGGACTTGGATTTCTCACAGATTACTTCAGTGAATCTTGATGAGTATAAAGGACTTTCAGGGGATAATGACCAGAGCTATCGTTATTTTATGAACACTAATCTGTTTGACCATGTAAATATTGATAAGACAAGAACTTATGTACCTAACGGACTGGAAGAGGACAGTGACAAAGCATGTGCAGATTATAATGAAGTGATCCGCAGTGTGGGCGGTATTGACATGCAGCTTCTGGGAATTGGCGGAAACGGACATATTGGTTTCAATGAACCTGGAGAAGCTTTTGAGAAGGAAACTCACTGCGTAGACCTTACAGAGAGCACCATCAAGGCAAATGCAAGATTCTTCGAAAGTATGGATGAAGTTCCGAAACAGGCATACACTATGGGAATCAAGAACATTATGGCAGCAAAGAAAATTCTTCTTGTAGCAACAGGAAGTGCCAAGGCAGATGCTTTGTACAAATCCTTGTACGGACCGATCACACCAAATGTACCGGCATCTATCCTTCAGCTTCATCAGGATGTAACTGTAGTGGCAGATGAAGATGCTTTAAGTCTTATTAAAGAAAAAGGACTTCTGTAAAATATACAGTAAAGGGTGTAGAAAAATGATCATTAAAAACGGTAATGTATTTCAGGAAGATGGAAGCTATAAAGTAACAGATTTATATATAGAAAACGGCAGGCTTGTAGCTTCTGAGGAAGAAGTGACAGATAAAACGGAACTGGATGCGGCCGGTCTGAAAGTACTGCCTGGTCTGGTTGATATTCACAGCCACGGTGCAGTGAGACATGATTTCTCAGATGCAGATGTGGATGGCTTGAAAGTTATTCTTCAGTATGAGAGATCACAGGGAGTAACTTCTTACTGTCCCACATCCATGACTCTTCCCAAAGAAGAACTTCTGAAAATCTTTCAGACGGCAAAGGATGTAGATCAGGATGAAACCTGTGCCCGTATTGTCGGTATCAATATGGAAGGACCATTCCTTGATCCTGCAAAAAAGGGTGCACATGTAGAGGGATATATCCGCAAACCGGACATTGAATTTTTCAGAGAGTGCAATGAAGCGGCAGGTGGACTGATCAAACTGGTAACTCTTGCTCCGAATATGGAAGGTGCAGAAGAATTTATCAGGGAACTGCATAATGAAACAGTTATTTCTATTGGACATACAGCGGCAGATTATGACTGTGCTGCACAGGCTATGAAGCAGGGGGCAGTTCATGTAACCCATCTTTATAATGCCATGAATCCTATGGGACACAGAGAACCAGGAGTGATCGGTGCAGCAGCAGATAATGAAGACTGTATGGTAGAACTGATCGGTGACGGGATCCATATCCATCCGGCAGCTGTAAGAAATACTTTCCGCCTTTTTGGAGATAGCAGAGTGATTCTGATCAGTGATTCTATGATGGCAACCGGTATGGAGAATGGCAAATATGAACTGGGTGGTCAGGAAGTAACTATGAAAGACAGAAAAGCTACTCTGGCAGACGGTACGATTGCAGGTTCTGCAACTTGTCTCTTTGACTGTATGAAGAGCGTTATCTCCATGGGAGTTTCGGAAAGAGAAGCGATTCTTGCTGCAACTGCAAACCCGGCAAGAAGTATCGGAATTTTTGATGAAGTGGGTTCTCTTACACCTGGAAAACGTGCGGATATTGTTCTGGCAGATGAAGAACTGAATATTGTAAAAGTGTTATAAAAATAAATGACAGGGGATATGGCAGAAGTATTTTGAAAAAAATAATCTGCTGTATCCCCTGTATTAATATTCCAATTATTATCTGACTTGCCATGGTTGTTACAGCGAATATCCCAGCAGTTATATATTGGAAAACAAGTGTCTATAGTATATAATTAGAAAACAGAAAGAATGTGAAATGAAAGGATAAAGGAAAAATGAAATTATTGATAGTACGTCACGGAGACCCTGATTATACCATAGATTCTCTTACAGAGAAGGGATGGAGAGAGGCTGAGTTTCTCGCAGAGAGATTAACAAAACTGGAGATCAGAGACTTTTATGTTTCACCGTTGGGAAGGGCAAAGGATACTGCGTCCCCTACCCTGAAAAAGATGAACCGAACAGCCACAGAATGTGACTGGCTGCGGGAATTTGACGTACTGATCGATCGGCCGGATGTAACGGATAAGAAGATTATTCCCTGGGACTGGCTGCCGCAGGACTGGACAAGGGATGAGAGATTCTATCAGTATGATCACTGGTTTGAAAATGAAAGAATGCTGGCATCGGATCTGAAGGGTCATTATGATTATGTGACAGGAAAGCTCGATGAACTGCTTGCAAAGCACGGATATGTGAGGGATGGGCATTGTTATAAAGTAGTAGAGAGTAATGAAGATACACTTGTATTTTTCTGTCATTTTGGACTGGAATGTGTGCTGCTCAGCCATTTGCTGAATATATCTCCGATGGTATTGTGGCATGGAGTATGTGCTGCCCCAAGTTCTGTGACAACCTTGAATACAGAAGAGCGGAGAGAGGGAATTGCAGCTTTCCGAATGAGTGCGTTTGGTGATATTTCACATTTGTATGTACATGATGAAGCGCCTGCGTTTGCAGCCAGATTCTGTGAAACCTGTGGGAATACAGAAGAGCGGCATGACTGATTTGTTTGTACAGCAGAAAGGAAGATAAAACATTGATATCAAAGACAATGAAAACAATTCTCCATGCGTTATCTGCCGGGAACATTGAGGTAGAAAACTCCAGAAGACTGGCAGATCTTAAGCAGCTGGATGCAACAAGGATTTTTCTGAAAAAAATGGATACAAAGGTATATAATGGAGAACATGTAGTTCCCATACGCCTCTATTTTCCAACAGAGAATGCTATGAGTGCAGGAATTGAGGAGGGCAGTACTTTTCCGGTATTGTTGTTTTTTCATGGAGGCGGTTGGGTGACGGAAAGTGTGGAAAATTATGACCGCGTTTGTTCCAGAATGGCACAGGCTACTGCCCATATTGTGGTATCAGTGGAATACAGGCTGGCGCCTGAACACAGATTTCCGGTACCGTTGGAGGATTGTTATGCTGCAACCAGGGCATTATATGCTAATCAGCTGAGCATAAATACAGATCCTGAGGAAATTACAATTGTAGGTGATAGTGCAGGGGGAAATCTGGCAGCTGCAGTATGTCTCTTGGCAAGAGACCGGGGCGAGTTTATGCCCAGACGCCAGATTCTGATTTATCCGGCACTGGGAAACTGTTATACAGAGAAATCTCCCTTTAGATCTGTGCAGGAAAATGGCAGTGATTATCTTTTGACTGCTGTAAAAATGGAGGATTATCTTAATTTGTATCAAAGTTCACCGTCAGATAGAAATAATCCATATTTTGCCCCGATTGTTGAAGAAAATTTTAAAAATCTGCCGGAAACCCTTATCCTTACAGCTGAATATGACCCTCTCCGTGATGAGGGAGAGGCATATGGAAAGAAACTGCGGGAAGCCGGAAATCAGGTGGAAATCCGTAGAATAAGCGGTGCATTTCATGGATTTTTTGCGTTGGGATTTAAGTTTTTGCATGTGCAGGAAAGCTTTGGATATATTAATCAATTTCTGAATGCAAGCTATGAAAAAATTCTGAATCCGAGTATAAATGATGAAAAGATAAAGTGACCGGAAGGCGAAAAATATGAGAACAGAATATTCTAATTGGAGAAAACTGGATAATGCAGCTCTGGCATTTCCGCTTGTAACAGGGGAAAATGATACAAGAGTTTTTCGGTTTTACTGTCAGCTGAAGGAGGAAGTGGACAGTGATATTCTTCAGCAGGCTTTGGACAGAACTATGGAGAAATATCCATTGTTTCAGGCAGTATTGCGAAAGGGTCTTTTCTGGTTTTATCTGGAGCACAGCCATATCAGGGCATTGGTAAAACCGGAGACAGAGCCGCCTTGCAGCCGTCTGTATATTCCAGACAAAAAATCCCTGCTGTTTCAGGTGAGCTATTATAAAGAACGAATTAATTTTGAAGTGTTTCATGCGTTGACAGATGGCACCGGAGCCATGCATTTTCTCCAGGAGCTTGTACAGAATTATCTCATTCTGGCCCATCCAAAGGAGAATTTTCCGGAGATAGGAAGGGATAAGAAAACAGGTCGCGGAAACATAGAGGAAGATAGCTTTTCCCAGTATTATTCTTCTGATATTCCAAAGAACAGAGAGAAGAAAAAAGCAGCTGTAAAGCTGAAGGGTGAGAAGCTGGTCCATTCAGATATGCATATCTCGGAAGTAGTTCTTTCTGTAAAAGAGGTTCATCAGAAGGCTCGTTCCTACGGTGTGTCCATAACAGTGCTGCTTACAGCTGTGATGCTCTGTTCTATCCGTGAGGAGATCCCAAAGAACCAGCAGAAGCGTCCGGTGACATTGATGATACCTGTAAACCTGAGAAATTATTTTCCGTCTCAGTCCATGACAAATTTCTTTGGATGGATTGAGGTTGGTTATACTTTTTCTGATACAACAACCTTTGAAGAGGTATTGGCGGATGTAAAGCGGCAGTTTGAGCAGGAGCTGGAAAAAGATAAAATAGCCATGCATATGAATGACTATGTAAGGATCGAGAAAAATATATTTGTCCGTGCCGTTCCTCTGGAAATTAAGAAATATTTTCTGATGATCGGAGCGAATCTGGGAAGCAGAAGTATTACTGCTGTTTACTCTAATATTGGTATTATACGTCTTCCTGAGGAGTATAGAGAATATATCCGGCATTTTGGGATTTTTGCCAGTACTAATTCCCTGCAGATGTGTTCCTGCTCTTATGGAGATGAGATGGTGCTGGGATTTACTTCCAAAATACCGGATGACAGTATTCAGAGAAACTTCCGGAGAATGTTAAGTGAGGAGGAAATTCCCCACAGAGAGTTAAAGAACGATTTTCCCGGCTGCGGCGAACAGCAGAGACTGGAAAGAAAAGAAAATCAGAGGATTGTGCAGACCTTTAGTTTCCTGTGTCTGGCAGTTGCTGTTATCTGCGGTATGATCAATATTATGACAGCGGGAACACTGAACTGGTCCTGGTTTGCAGGTGCAGGATGTGTCTGCGCCTGGCTGGTTGTTATGGTAGCTTATTCTAAGAGAAGAAATATTTTAAAAAATGAAATCTGGCAGTTGCTGCTCATATCTGTGATTGCCATTTTGTGGGATCGGTTTACCGGATGGAGAGGCTGGTCTGTGGATTTTATTCTTCCTTTTGGAGTTTTGTCGGTTCAGTTTTCTGTTCCGGTGATTGCAAGAGTAAACCGTCTGAAACGGGAAGAATATCTGTTTTATCTTGTGCAGGCATGTATTGCCGGATTAATTCCCATGATTCTGGCATGGACGGGAGTTGTGAAGTTTGTATACCCATCTGTGATTTGTGCAGGCATTAGCATTCTGACACTGGCAGCATTGTTTATTTTCTGCAAGAAGGATACCTTACGGGAATTTCATAAAAAGCTTAGGATGTAAGAAAAATACAGGGAAGAAAATAGAGGTATAAAGGATATGTATCATTCTGAATTTTATAAAAATGTGGTTGCAGTGACGAACCGTTCTCTGTGTGAACGTCCATTTTTGGAGCAGATAGAACGTGTTTGTGCCTGTCATCCAAAAGCATTGATCCTGAGGGAAAAGGATCTGTCAGAGGAAGAATATTTTCTTTTGGCAAAAGAGGTGCTGGGAATCTGCAGACAATATCAGGTTTCCTGCATCCTTCATACTTATGTGGAGGCAGCCAGAAAACTGGGGCATCCCTGTATCCATCTGCCATTATTTCTCCTTGAAAAATATCAGGGAAAGCTTGGTGATTTTCAGGAAACAGGATGTTCTGTACATTCTGTGGAAGATGCTCTGAAGGCACAGCAGTTAGGGGCTACCTATGTCACAGCAGGACACATTTATACAACAAATTGTAAAAAAGGACTTCCGCCAAGAGGACTGGAGTTTTTGGGAGAGGTTTGTAAGGCAGTGACAGTTCCGGTGTATGCAATAGGAGGAATTCATCCGGGGACAGATCAGCTGTTTCAGGTTATGAGGAATGGTGCAGCAGGTGGCTGTATTATGTCAGATATGATGAAGATATAAAAGATATAATAGATATAAGATATAATAGAAAAGCCACATTTCACAGGGATTAACCAAATATGGTGCCTGTGAAAATGCGGCTTTTTATATTTATGTGATTATGATTTTCTGTTTGGATCTTTTGGAGGATTATTCATCAAAAATGGTAACAATCTCTCCGTCCAGAATACGGTTGGTATTTTTAACAGCACAGAAGTTTCCGCACATACTGCAGGTGTCTTCTTTCTCCGGTTTTGCTTCTGCACGATAGCGTCTTGCCTTTTCCGGATCCATGCTGAGTCTGAACATTTCTTCCCAGTCAAGGCGTTTTCTTGCTTCGCTCATCTTGTAATCCCAGTCAGCTGCGCCAGGAACTCCCTTAGCAATATCTGCTGCGTGAGCTGCGATTTTAGCTGCAATAATTCCTTCTTTTACATCAGCTGCATTAGGCAGACGAAGATGTTCTGCCGGTGTTACATAGCAGAGGAAGGAAGCTCCTGAATAGGCTGCGATAGCGCCGCCGATGGCAGAAGTAATGTGGTCATATCCGGGAGCAACATCTGTTACAAGAGGTCCAAGTACATAGAAAGGAGCACCGTGGCACAGTGTTTTCTGGATTTCCATATTGGCTGCGATCTGGTTCATCGGCATATGTCCGGGTCCTTCGATCATAACCTGTACATTCTTCTCCCAGGCGCGTTTTGTAAGCTCGCCAAGGGTGATCAGCTCTTCAATCTGAGCAGTATCTGTTGCATCTGCAAGGCATCCCGGACGACATGCATCACCCAGACTTAAGGTGATATCATATTCCTGGCAGATATCCAGGATCTCATCAAAATGCTCATAGAACGGGTTCTCTTTTCCTGTCATTTCCATCCATGCAAACATGATGGAACCGCCTCTGGAAACGATATTCATGAGACGTTTATTCTGTTTGAAACGAGCAGCAGTGGCACGGTTCATACCGCAGTGGATCGTCATGAAATCCACACCGTCTTCTGCGTGCATACGTACAATATCAATCCACTCTTCGGAAGTGATCTTGCCAAGTGCTTTGTGATAATATACAACTGCATCATAGATCGGAACAGTACCGATCATTGCCGGACATTCAGAGGTAAGCTTGCGGCGGAAGCTTCTGGTATCTCCGTAGGAACTGAGGTCCATGATGGCTTCTGCTCCCATTTCTACTGCAGAATGTACTTTTTCATATTCCATATCAACGTCTTTCCAGTCTCTGGAAACACCTAAATTTACATTGATCTTGGTAGTCAGTTTTGCACCGACACCACTTGGACTGATACTTTTGTGATTTTTGTTGCAGGGAATGATTACCTGTCCTTTTGCAATCAGTTCTCTTAATTCTTCTACGTCAAAGTGTTCTTTTTCTGCCACGATTTCCATCTGTGGTGTGATGATTCCGCGACGGGCTGCGTCCATCTGTGTTGTGTACTGTGTCATTTTTTCCTCCTTGCCCTGCACTGCGGGCCTGTTACTGCCTTCTTCTGTTGTATGCAGTAAGCTGAAATGAATTGCGCCCCCTATTTTATAGGGACTTGCACCTGCGCATATTCGTATGATAGTTATTAATCTGCTACAAATAGCCTGGCAGAGAGTGGTGCCCCCGGTCTGCCGAAAAAAATAGGGACTGCAATGCGCCAACAAGCGTATAGCAGTCCCGAAGAACTTAAATTTAATCGCAGCTGTCATTATTATGGACAGAACTACGGTTAATTTCCCTACGTTGGCATTATCCAAATCAGGTATAAGGGTCGAAGTTGAAGACTTCCTCTCAGCCTGCTGTTACAAGCTCCCCATTTATCTGTTTTTTTAGTATATTCTTGTTTGTTATATCTGTCAAGCCTTGGTTGTAAAAGAATCATACCCGGCGGAGATAAAGATAATATGCAGAATTTTTGTCGGACTGCCAGGTCTTTTTTCCTACTTTTTTGTTTGCTGCGATCTTGACGTAATAGCGGGTGCCAAGAGTCATGTTATTTAAGCGGAAGGAATTGGCACTGGTTGTTGCAGCCTTTTTGTAGGAGCTGTTGCCGGGATATTTGACATAAACCGTATAGCTCTGGGCACCGGCCACCTTGTTCCATTTGATGGTCATGCTGTTTCGTGTGTTGCCGGCTTTTTTAGGTACGATACCCTTGGCTACATATCTGGTAGTTGGGGTAGTGCTGACAAATTTCTTACCCTGTAAAGTAAGATATGGATAAATCTCTACTTTATAGAAGGCATCCTTCTGTAACGGAAGTGTGAAGGTGTAGCGGTTATTGTAAAATTTGGTTGTTGTTTTCTTGGTCTTGTAGCTGGTATATGCTACTTTGTATCCTGTGATTGCATTATAAGGTGTTACGGTTTTCATGTTGAAGGTGTATCCCTTGTCTGAAGAATAGGAGGTTTTAATACCAACGGATTTGTATAATGTAGCACAGATGATCGTGGTGACAGTGGTGGATTCTTCAGAGTCATTGCCTGCAAGGATGGCAACTGTGTATGTCTTTCCGGGTTTCAACTTGTTAATTTTGCATTTGGTTTTGGAAGTGGTACCGAGAACCTTGTAGCTGTCTGCACCATTGCTGGATTTGATCCGGATGGTATATTTGGTAGCCCCTTCTACTTTGTTCCAGGCAAGAGAAATAGAAGTTTCGGTAGCGGCAGTCTGGACAATATTGGAGGTTGAGCCTACATAGGTGGCATTGTCAACCTCTTCAGTGGAAAGTACAGGTACTTCCGGAATACTGCTTTCCTCCGGTGCGGGAGCCAGGATGGCTTCAGTGGAATCGGCAAAGGCAGCTGTGGACATGCCAACAGTCAGAACAGCGCAAAGTCCCAGGCTCACAAGTAATTTTTTTAAACCTTTCATCTTCATAAAATCTCCTCCTTTTAAAGAATTGTGAGAAAAAATAAAACTCCGCAGATGATAATCAGTATTTTTTACGGAGTAAAGAGTTATGTTTATCTGATTATAACATATCGGAGTTTATATCTGTATTTTTAATATTAAGATTTCGGGACAGGATCCAGGAAGCCTGACCGTTTTTCAGGGATAACCGGCAGGTTATTCATCCCACCCGTCATACATACGGATGGTAACCTGGATGTTACGCACAACGTCCCCTTCCTGAAGTGTCAGGTCGGATTCATCAGAAACAGGGGGAAGATCCATTTCGTCTTCCATAAGTTCTGCATAGATCCAGTTGTAAGCAGCATCATTTGCATTGTCAATGGCATCCTCCAGAGAGTCTCCCTCTGCCTCGCAGCATGCCAGATCAGGGAAGAATCCATGATATCTGCCGGATTCATTTTTGCGGAAAACCGCAGGATATATAAATTTCATAAGCTTAGCTCCTCTCGAAAGTTATAATGTAATGTTATGATTTTCTCCTGTGTTTATTATAATAAAGGAATCATATTTTTATGTGTTTTGGTTTACGTTTACACAGGAAATAGTATATAATACATTCATACATTCATCAAGTGATAAAAAGAATTACTGCTGGTAATCTGATGGGAGATCAAGCTATGCTGACAATTGAAATGGACAATTTTGACCTGGGACAGATCTGCAGGTCAGGACAGTGCTTCCGGATGGAGCAGATCGGGGAAAACCGATATCGGGTGATCGCCGGAGATATGTATCTGGAGCTGACCCAGGAGAAGGGGATCGTTAATTTTTTCTGTCCGGAACTGGACTTTATAGTATTTTGGATTCGCTATTTTGATCTGGACTGTGATTATGGAAAATACATAAACAGGATCAATCCGCGGGATAAATATCTGAAAGCTGCCGGTGAGATGGGAAGCGGTATCCGGATTTTACAGCAGGATCTTTGGGAAGTGATCATTTCTTTCCTTATTTCCCAGCAGAATAATATTATCAGGATCAAAAAATGTATTGAAAATATCTGCCGGGAATTTGGAGAGAAAAAGATAAGCAGCACAGGTGTGGAGTATTATGCTTTTCCCACAGCACAGGCGCTGGCAAAGGCTACTGAGGAGCAGCTGCAGGAGTGTAACCTGGGATATCGTGCCAAATATGTGCTGGATACTGCCAGAAGGGTGGTATTCGGAGATTTTATTCCGGACAAACTATATGATATGAAATATCAAAGTGCCCGCAAAGAGCTTTTACAGCTATATGGAGTGGGAGAAAAGGTAGCTGACTGTATCTGCCTGTTTGGACTGCATCAGTTGGAGGCTTTTCCTGTAGATACACATATTCGGCAGGTGCTGGATGAACATTACAAAAGAGGATTTCCTAACAGGAGATATAGTGATTGTAAAGGGGTGATGCAGCAGTATATTTTTTATTATGAGTTAACTGTTTCATAAAGGCTACCTGAACAAACTGCAAATCTGACGAGGAGGACAAAATTATGGAAATTGGAGCAATGCTTGATGAATTACGGGAAATGGCATTAACGGATGAGAAAATCCGGCAGGAACTGCTGGATACCAGGAAGGATGCGCATCCGCTGGCTGCTTTTTGCAGTAAATGCCGGGAACTGGGATATGAAATTTATGAAATGGATCTGATCACAGCAGGGGAGGAATTTTATGCAACCATGCGCCGAAGTACCAATGGCGGTGGAGAGAATTCGCCTAAGCTGGAGGGAGAAGATGATTTTTATGAATTATTTTTCGCAAGTCTGGAGCAAAAAAGCTGAAAGTATGTTATAATCAACCTAACGTGATAAAGCGGACTACTTATTTGAAAGGAAAGGTGCGGAGAAAATGAAAAAAAAATTAATGGCATGGACAATGTCCCTGTGTGTGTGCGCAGGACTGGCAGGAGGTACAGGAGCTGTAAGCGTATGGGCAGCGGAAGATAATACAAGTGCTGAGGATACACAGAGCGATGCTGTACAGGAAACCGGAGAGGAAACTGCGGATCCGGACGCTGTACGTGTAGGGGCATTAAAGGGACCAACAGCAATGGGAATGGCACAGCTTCTGGATGCGGACGGATATGATTTTACAATTGCCGCATCTCCGGATGAGATCGTACCTATGGTTGTACAGGGCAATCTGGATATTGCTGCAGTTCCGGCAAATCTGGCTGCAACCCTGTATCAGAAAACAGAAAAGGATGTCAGCGTGCTGGCTGTAAATACTTTGGGTGTTCTTTATATTGTGGAGAATGGTGACAGTGTGAAATCCGTGGAGGATCTGAAGGGTAAAACCATTTATGCCAGCGGAAAGGGTGCGACTCCGGAGTATGCTCTGGATTCTGTTCTGGAAGCCAGCGGAATTGATCCGGAAAAAGATGTAACAATAGAATATAAATCAGAGCATGCAGAGGTTGTTTCAGCATTGGCTCAGGACCAGACGGCAGTAGGACTTCTGCCTCAGCCTTTTGTAACGACTGCTTTGATGAAAAATGACAAATTAAAGGTTGCCCTGGATCTGAACGAACTGTGGGAAGCTTCTATGAATGATGACAGTAGGCTGGTAACGGGTGTGGTGATCGCTAAGAATGAATTTATTAAGGATCATGCAGATCGGGTAGATGCTTTTATGGATGCCTATAAGGAATCCGTAGATTTTGTAAACAGTGACACAGAAGCTGCGGCACAGATTATCGGTGACCATGATATTATCCCAAAAGAGGTTGCACAGAAGGCAATTCCGGATTGCAGTATTGTATTCATTGAAGGGGATGATATGAAAACCATGCTTTCAGGATACCTGACAACTTTAAATGATCAGAATCCGCAGATTATTGGAGGACAGTTGCCGGACGATGGGTTCTATTACAAACGATAGAGACAGAACTGAAAACAAAAAATATACAGGGATTCGCATACTGGCAGTGCTTTTCTGGATTGCAGTCTGGCAGATTGCCAGTATGTGGCTTGGACAGGAGATCTTGCTTGCATCTCCTGTTTCTGTTATCCGGAGATTTTTTGAACTGATTTTCACAGGTGATTTCTGGCATTCGGCAGGATTCAGCTTCGGAAGGATCGTGCTGGGATTTTCCATGGCTTTGATACTGGGGATTCTTCTGGCAGTACTGGCATTTTTGTCCCGGACAGTGGAAATCCTGGTGAATCCGGTGCTTACGGCAGTGAAATCTACACCTGTGGCTTCTTTTATTATTCTCTGCCTGATCTGGATCCCTTCCAGGAATCTGTCAGTTTTTATTTCCTTTCTCATGGTGCTTCCTGTGATTTATACCAACATTCTGGAGGGAATCCGCCAGACAGACTGGCAGATCCTGGAGATGGCGAAGGTGTTTCAGGTGAGCATGGGAAGGCAAATCAGATATATTTATGTATCACAGATATTGCCCTATTTTGTTTCTGCCTGCAGGCTTTCCCTGGGTATGTGCTGGAAGGCCGGAGTGGCAGCAGAGGTGATCGGAGTACCCAAGGGTTCTATCGGAGAAAAGCTTTACAATGCCAAGATCTATCTGGAGACTCCGGATCTTTTTGCCTGGACAATAGTGATCATAGTGATCAGCTTTGTATTTGAGAAATGCTTTCTGTGGCTGGTGCGAAAAGGAGTGTATTGTGTGGAGCATAAATAGCTTCGACAGTGAAGAGATGTGCAGTTGTGATAACAGCTTACAGCAGGAGGAAGAGAAATGGATATTAAGATAAAGCATCTTGGCAAGGCCTATGGAGAGCAACAGATCCTTAAGGATTTTTCCTGTCTGTTTCCGGAAGGGAAAACTATCTGCATAAGAGGAAAATCCGGATGTGGAAAGACAACACTGCTTCGTCTGCTCCTGGGACTGGAAAGTCCGGATACCGGTGAGATAGAGGGGATGGAAGGGAAAAAGATTGCAGCGGTATTTCAGGAAGACCGTTTGTGCGAGAATTTAAGTGCAGCCTCCAATATACGAATGGTGTGTCGGGAACCGATTACAGACCAGCAGCTGGAGGAGGCCTATAAAGCCGTGGCACTCACTCATATCTGGCAGAAGCCTGTCCGCGAATTAAGCGGTGGAATGCGCAGGAGAGTCTCTGTCCTCCGGGCGCTGCTGGCAGAATCTGATTGTGTGGTCATGGATGAACCTTTGAAGGGGCTGGATGAAGACACAAAGGAAAGGACCATAAAATATATTCTGAAAAAAACTACTGGAAAAACCTTAATCTTTGTGACACATGAGGAAAAGGAGGAGAGGCTTCTGAAAGCGGATGGGATAATAGAAGTTCTCTGATTTATACCCCGTTCTTTTCGCAGATATCATTGAGACAGCATTTGTCACAGTAGGGAGCTGTACGGGCAGTACATACTTCCCGGCCGTGATTGACCAGCCGGTGGCAGAGATCATTGCCCTCTTCCGGAGGAATGATTTTCCACAACTCCATTTCCACTTTTTTAGGATCCTTCAGATCATGGACCAGCCCGATCCGATTGGACAGGCGGATACAGTGAGTGTCGGTCACAATTGCCGGTTTGCCGAATACATCTCCCATGATCAGGTTGGCACTTTTTCTTCCTACCCCCGGAAGCTTCAGCAGGGCATTAAAATCTTCCGGTACTTTGTCATTGTATTGTTCATGGAGAATCTTCATACAGGCATTAATATCCCTGGCCTTGCTTTTTCCCAGACCGCAGGGGCGTACAATTTCTTCAATTTCCTCCGGGGTTGCCTCTGCCAGGGCTGCTACGTCCGGATATCTGGCATACAGATCCTGTACCACTACATTTACCCGGGCATCTGTACACTGTGCAGCCAGCCGTACGCTTACCAGCAGTTTCCATGCATCATCATAATCCAGGGTGCAATCTGCATCCGGATATTCTTTTTTTAATCGTCTGATCACCTCAAGGGCTAAATCCTGCTTTGTCATATGTATGATCGCTCCATTTCTTATTTGTCCCAATGGACAGATTTTTATTTCTTCGGATACAACTTACTGATTGCTATTATAATAGTTAATTTCAGGCCAGACAATAGTTATTTGTGAGGTTGCATTTTCAAATTTCCTATATTACAATTACGAGAGAATTAATTCAATACTTACAAAAGGAAAAGCAATGAAAATACGAATGTATAATGTAGGGTTCGGAGACTGTTATTGTCTCCGGGACAGAAAAAAGAGCCTGCTGGTGGATTTCGGAACGAATAACAGTAGGATAAAGGGACGGCCCAGACGTGAGATTTTTGATCTGATCATATCGGATTTATCTACCATAGAATGTAAAAATTTATTGTTGACCCATTTTCATATGGATCACCTGTCAGGGCTTCTCTATATGATGAAAAATAAGGACAGTTCCTTTGATTTTGGGAAAATTTATTTGCCGGATGTTTTTTCTGAGGAAAAAATGAGCAGGACACTGGTGTTGCTTTTGCTGGCAGATATGGTTAAGGATTCCTGTCTTCCAAGCCGGCAGGTCAGCTTATTTGCCTTGATAGATGCTTTGCTTGAGAGACAGACTCAGACTGTGGAGCTTTTGAGCAGGGGAAAAATATTTGAGGAAAAATATCAGGCCTTATGGCCGGATACAGATGTGACACAGAGGGAAACGGATGAAGTTTATAATCTGCTGAGAGAAAAATTTCCGGAGATTATGGACGTATTGTTTGATTTTGCGGAAAAGCTGAGACAGATTATCTGGTCGATGACAGATGAGGGAAAAGTACTTTCAGAGAATAATCAGAAAAATATCAGGGCATATGTGTATGAGCGTGAATTTCGCAGGATCAAAGCTCTTCCTGAATTTAAGGAGCTGCTTACCTGGCTAAACAGGAATCAGGTGAATCTGCGTCAGTTTAAGCATAAGATCAGCATTGTTTTTCAGAATGCAAGGGATGGAGAAGTGAATCTGTTGTTTACCGGCGATGTGCAGCCGGAGCATATGCAGATGATCGCAGATAATTATGACGGGAAGTGGCCGTTATATGAACATTACTGGTGTATTAAGGTCCCTCACCACGGAACCCAGGATCATTATTTTAATTTCTCCGGATATGAGCCTGAAAATATGATGATTTCCAATGGAATCCATTTTGCAAACAGCAAAACCCAGTCCAGGGAACTGAGGACTTCCCCTCTCTATGGTGGCCTTTTCTATATACCGGACACTCATATGTATTGTTCTAACTGTGATTGCTGCGACTGTTATGAAAACGGCTGTTCCTGTAAAGAGGCAGATGTGATCTCGCCATCCTATTATAAAGATATATAAAACAGCAGGCATCTGTATATTCCAGTGAATATACAATGCCTGCTGTTGAATTTTTTATGAATTTTTATACAATCACAAAATATATCGGATTATTTTGCCGGTGTCAGGTGCCAGATATCGTTGTTGTACTGCTCGATAGTTCTGTCAGAGGAGAAGAATCCGGCTTTTGCAATATTAACCAGCATCTTCTTAGCCCATGTTTTTCTGTCTGCGTAATCAGCCAGTGCCTGATCTTTTTTCTCAACATAATCGTTGAAGTCAAGCAGTGTCATAAACCAGTCTTTGCTTACCAGTTCGTGGTGCAGTCTTTCCAGATTTTCTTTGTGGCCAAGTGCCAGCATCTTTTCGCTTACAATGAAGTCAACACATTCTTTGATGCGTCTGTCGTTGTCGTAGATAGCTTTGGAGCAGTAATCAGCCTTCTCATAATGTTCGATAACTTTCTCACTGGATTCACCGAAGATATAGATGTTATCTTCACCAACCAGTTCGCTGATCTCAACGTTAGCGCCATCCATAGTTCCCAGAGTAACAGCACCGTTCAGCATGAACTTCATGTTACCTGTACCACTTGCTTCTTTGGAAGCCAGGGAGATCTGCTCGGAAATATCGCATGCAGGGAATAATTTCTCAGCTGCAGATACATTATAGTTCTTAACCATAACAAGCTTCATGTATGGTGCAACTTCCGGATCATCTTTGATAAGATCCTGAAGTGTGAGCAGAAGATGAATGATATCCTTTGCGATCACATAAGCAGGAGCTGCTTTTGCACCGAAGATAAAGGTAACAGGCTGAGATGGTTTCTTTCCATCCTTGATCTCCAGATATTTGTTGATGATGTACAGAGCATTTAACTGCTGACGTTTGTACTCATGGAGACGTTTGATCTGGATATCATAGATGCTGTTCTCATTAATTTCAACACCTGTGTTGGACAGGATAAATTCTTTACAGGTTTTCTTAGCTTCTGTTTTGATCTCAAGGAGCTTATTCAGAACTGCTTCATCATCCTTATATTTCAGGAGATTTTCCAGTGCAGTTGCATTTGTTTTAAACTCATCACCGATCAGGGAGGTAATATAGTCTGTCAGCGGATGATTGCAGTGCATTAACCAGCGGCGGAATGTGATACCGTTAGTCTTGTTATTGAATTTCTCCGGATAAATATCATAGAAAGCTTTCAGCTCGCTTGTTTTCAGGATTTCTGTATGCAGGGCAGCAACACCGTTGATGGAGAATCCGTAGTGGATATCCATATGTGCCATATGAACCAGATTGTTCTTGTCGATGATTGCCACATTTTCCTGTGGATATTTTGCTTTGATTTTCTCATCCAGTTTTTCGATGATCGGTACAAGGTGAGGAACTACATCAAGAAGGTAGTCCATTGGCCATTTTTCCAGAGCTTCTGCAAGGATGGTATGGTTTGTGTAAGCACATACTTTGGATACGATCTCAGCAGCCTCATCGAAGTCGATTCCGCGCTCTGTCAGAAGACGGATCAGTTCCGGAATGACCATACTTGGGTGAGTATCGTTGATCTGGATCACTGCGTAGTCTGCAAGGTCATGCAGGTTGCAGCCTTTTTTTGTTGCCTCGTCAAGGATGAACTGTGCAGCATTGGATACCATGAAGTACTGCTGGAAGATACGGAGCTTACGTCCGTCATCATCGCTGTCATCCGGATACAGGAACAGTGTCAGGTTGTGAAGGATGTCCTTTTTGTTAAAGGAAATTCCATCGTGAACCATAGATTCATCTGCCAGATCAATGTCAAATAAGTGCAGATGAATGGATTTGTTATTGTAGCCTGCAACGTCGATATCGTACAGGGAAGATTTCAGTGAAAATCCGCGGAACGGTACAGTATAGGAAACACCTGCAGGTGTGAGCCAGCTGTGTTTTTCAATCCATGGGTTCGGAGTTTCCTTCTGAAGTCTGTTCTCAAAGAGCTGTTTGAAAAGACCCAGATGATAATTCAGACCAATACCTTCGCCCGGAAGACCGAGAGTTGCGATGGAATCCAGGAAGCATGCTGCCAGACGTCCAAGACCACCGTTTCCAAGAGATGGTTCCGGTTCAACTTCTTCGATGTCAGCGATGGCTTTTCCATTCTCTTTTAAGAATGCAGCAACATCATCATAGATTCCCAGATTGATCAGGTTGTTGGATAATAATTTACCGATCAGGAATTCTGCGGAAATGTAATAGATTTTCTTCTTTCCATTCTGATAGCCTTTTTCAAAGAGCTGATTTTTTGTATAGATTAATAATGCGTTGTAAATTTCTTCATTTGTGCACTGGCGTGCATTTTTCTTATACAGGTCATAGATGAGCTTTTCTAAATTTTCCATCGTAATCTCCCTTTCTGAAATAAATATGTGTTTTTTATGAGTTAGATTGCTTATTTTTTTTAGGTTTGAATAGTGTATTGTTTTTGGTTATATCAGTAAGAGAAGTTCTCTTGCTGACATCTATAACTATATCAGCAGTCTATTCAAAAAAATACAACAAAATTGCGATTTTATGACAGGTTTCTGCGAAACTTATGAGGAGACATTCCGGTTGCCTGCTGGAACTTCTTGATGAAATAGCTGGTGTTGTTGAAACCTACTTCCAGTGCGATCTCTGTGACAGAGGAGTAGGAATGCAGAAGCAGAGGCTTGGCTTTCTCGATGCGCAGGTCATTGATGTAGGCAATCAGAGTCTTGCCGGTATATTGCTTAAACAGTTTCATAAAGTAGTATTCGCTGTAATTGGAGAGCGCAGTGAGCTCTGCTGCGGTCAGTGACTGTGAATAATTGAGGTTGATGTAGTCCAGGATCTTTTTAATAGAAGCAAGACTTTTGTTCTCTTCCTTATCTGCGGGAGTGATGTAATTTCCCATGAGCATTTCGTAGAAAAAGCTGAAGAACAGAGCCTTTAATTTTACGAAATAATATGGCTTTTTTTCTTTATGGCAGGAATGGATCCGGTCAAAAAGCAGGCAGATATTTCCATAATTGTCATCAGATCTGGAAATAATATGGGTAAATTCCGCCTGATTATCCATCAACAGGGAAATGACACGTTCCTGACATAAATCTCCCGCCGGGCCTGACAGGAAGTTCAGGTCAAAAACAATACTACGGAAATAAAGGATATTCTTCAGATCTGTTTTTATGCCATGGAGAACTCCACGGTTCACAATGATCAGGTCACCGGCCTTGACGCGGAGGATCTCTTTATTCAGACGGACCAGTCCGCTGCCGGATTCAATATAGATCAGTTCCATCTCGTCATGCCAGTGGTTGTAGAGGGAATGGAAGATTTCGCAGTTGTCTGTATAAGTTTCTATGGGAAGTTCAAAGGAGCCGTGAGAGCTTCGTTCTTTCAGGGTATCATCTACTTCGATCGTGGGAACCGGCATAGTGGAGTACCTCCTTTTATAAAATATCTGGATTATAAAGAATATTATGAAAGACAGAACACAGTCTGTCAAGCAGTGGGAAGATATGGAAAATTATAGAATCATAAAAATTTCAGCAGTACAATGGAGTCAAAATAATCTGTGCGGTCAAGCCACTGGTAAGCTCCGTCATATTTCTGGCAGATATCCTCTATGATAGACAGTCCAAATCCATGGGAGGGCAAGGGATTGTAAGATTCCTTTTTGGTAGTCTGATGGTTAAAAATCTGTTCCGGATTCTTGGTATTATGAAGATAGATGGACAGACATTCTCCGGAAAATTCTGTGGACAGACGGATAAAAGGCTTCTGGCTGCCGGACTGGAGACAGGCTTCTATGGCATTGTCCATCAGGTTAAAAAATACACTGCACAGATCTGTGATCTCTATGGAAAGTTTATCAGGCAGAAATATTTCATAGGAAACCTGAATATGATACTGTTCTGCCCGAAGTTTCTTTCCCTCCAGAATCGCCTGTATCAGGTTATCCTGACAATAAGGATGAAAACGTTCCTTCTGAAAAGTCTGGCTGAAACTGTCAAGGGCAGCGGCCGCTTCCGGATATTTGTGATTGCTTAGTAAGTCCTGGATATGTGTCAGGGCAGACTCCGTTTTTCTCTGCAGTACATAGGTTTCTTCTGTGCGGAAATGAAGATGATCCATCTGCTCCTGCTCCATCTGATGCTGTTTTTGGAGCATGGAGAGCTGAGAAGCTATCTGGATTTTTTTTAACTGGTCATTCAGTGTTTGGTAGAAAATGATGCAGATGAAGGTCAGAAAAACTCCCAGGATAAAAAATTCCAGGCTGGTTTCCTGGGGGTAAAGTGTGGCCAGGAAATAAATAAGCTGAAACAGAAAAGTGCTGATGAAAAGCAGAGGGATTGACAGGAGCAGATTTTGGGGAGGATTTGCTGCAAAGTTTGCTGCTGGTGAATCTGTTTTTTCAAAAGTATGACTGGGAGTTGTTTTTGGGGAAAGCACAGATTCCAGATATTTGTCTGCTTCGCTGTAATTTTTGGCATTTATCAGATATGACAGAGAAAACAGGTGATTCTCTATATCATGGTTCCATTTGCGCAGGCTGGCGTATTCTGCACTTAGGGTTTTAGATGCATTTAACTGTTTCTTCAGAAGAAGAGCCTCCTGCTGATGGCAGATGTGTTTTTCATGTTGAAGGCGCAAGGTGCAGATTGCTCGATAAAACAGAAAGGATCCAAGTATACATAATACCCAATACAAAATGCAGAAAAAGATTCTAAGAAAAAGGGAGCACGGAAGTGCCAGCAGGTTATTGGCCAGTGCCGGAAGGATAACAGGAGAAAGCAGTTCAAAGAAAGTGACAGTTTTGAGATAGCTGAAACACTGCTGCAAAATATGGGCGACTTTTTCCAGCAGGAACAATCCAAGAGCCATATTAAAGAACTGGATGATCAGAAATTCTACAGGGGAGCACTGGGATCTCAGAGTGGAGGGAGTATACATGACAGTGGGGAACAGCAGATTATGGATCTGCAGAAAAACGCTGGAAGCAACGATCTCTGCACAGGTTTCTAATAGTACGAAAATAAAATAAACAGCCAGCTTTTGCAGAAAAGAGGCATGGAATCCAATAAAAACACAACCCAGGATAAGAAGCTGGATCAGGATCGTAAATTCTCCGCTGAGGGTGCTTCTCTTCATCAGAAAACACAGGCTCATGGGTAAAGTGAAAAGGATCAGCAGGAAAAACAGTGAGATTTTATTTCTCGCAGGAAGGAGCCGCCTGGAAAAATAAAGGATTGCAAAATTGGTATAAACGGCTGCAAGAATATCCAGAAAAAGATTAATGACAGTTTTGCTCATGATTCTACCTCTTTGTGATGTACAAGCTTCATAAAAGCAAGGGAATCTTTTACAGACTGATAATAGGAACGGCTTACAGGTACAGTATGACCTCCGGACAGCTGTATTCCCTGATGGCTGTAGGTGCATACTGCATGGAGGTTCACACAGAAACTGTTATGGCACCGGCAGAAATCCGGTTTCAGCTGCTCGGCCAGATCATGAAGCCGTTCTTTGGTTGTGTAAGAGTAATCTCTGGTGTGGATGATGGTTTGACGCAGATTACGCTCCAGATACAAAATTTCAGATTTTTGTACCTGATAATTTCTGGAATTCATGGAAAAGTACAGATATTGTTCCTGTCTGTCTGCAAGTTTGCGGCAGGCTGCCTGTAGTGCCAGTGGCAGATATTTGGCCATCTGCAGTTTATGGATGAAATATACATGCTCAGTCTCATATACAGCAGTGGCATATTGGAGATACTGGCTGATAAAAATAATCTGGGAGTCCGGACAAAGCTTATTGATCTGATCTGCCAGCGCAATACCATTCATAGAATTTTCGCCCAGATCAATATCCATTAAAACAATGGAATAAGGACAACTGGATGCAGAATTGGAAATTGTTTCCAATAGTTCATTTCCGGTAGAAAAATGGCAGGTCTGAAAAGTATTTTCCGGTAAATCCCTGAGAATGGAGTAGATGATTTCATAATGCTGAGGATTGTCTTCGCAGATAGCAAGATTCATGGTTGGGGACTCCTTTTGTATATGGAAATATTTGCTGAAATATATGGAATTATCATACTGCAAAATGTCGAATTGTGCAATAGTCACTGTTCCTTGTGTTTTTGGAAACAGTAACCATAAAAGATGCAAAATATGTAGCAAACTATGTCTATTTGTGTCGATAAAGGTTATAGATGAAAGTTTCGTGATATAATCGGCATATGGAAACGAAGGAGAAAATAAAAATCCTGAAGAACTTTTAACGCTGCATATATATTGAAATCATCTGGTTTCCATGGAAGAAGAAAAGAAAATATTATGAGAAAGATCGTTTTATAAAAACAATATATAAGCAGCGTTTACGAAGTAATTGAGAAAAAAGATACAAAAAATATTTATATTGGACGATGATGATGTGCGAACAATCCCCGGAGGCCGGAAATGGTTTCCGGGGATTATTTGCTTTTTCGGATTGCAGAACATCGTTATATATGATTATAATGTAAAAGATAACACTGGTTAAAAAATAAGTATGAGATTAGAGAGGGTATAGTATTATGAATACAAAGGAAATCAGCGGAAAACGCCAGATGGAGTTTCTGGCAGATTTTGATTATATCAGGGAGGCAGGAACAGAAGGCGAGGCAAAAGCAGCAGAGCGGATCAGAGCAGAGTTGGGAAGTTTTGGGGTGGAGAGTCATCTGGAGGAATTTGCCTTTTCCGCTTTTCAGATAAAAAAGGCAACACTGACCGTTACAAAGCCATACAGAAAGGAATATACAGTAATCGGATATGGCAGATGCGGAAATACCACAGAAGAGGGGACAGAGGCTGCTTTCTTGTATGCGGAAAATGGAGATGATATCAATCTTTCCTATGCAAAGGGAAAAATTGTAATGGTCAATGAAGTGGTGAGAGCAGAAATGTATCAGAAGCTGCAGCAAGCCGGAGCAGTTGGATTTATCAGTATAGCGGGAACGCCGCTGGATGAAGGAGTTGATCTGACTCCACGTGCCTGCAGTCTGCCCAGAAATCTGCAAGGAGAAAAAGGTCAGGAGGTTCCAGAAGACATAGAGAAAGAAGCCGAAAAATACAGTAAAAGAATGCCGGGGATCAGCATTCACTATAAGGATGCAGTAGAACTGGTTACGAAAGGTGCATCCCAGGTATGTCTGACTGTCCGGCAGGAAATCATCACACATACTTCTCGCAATGTGGCAGCGCGCATAGAAGGAACTGATAAAGGGGAAGAAATCCTGACTCTTACTGCACATTATGATTCTGTGCCTGAGGGACCGGGAGCTTATGATAATATGGCAGGCGGGGCTATTATTATGGAACTCTGCAGATATTTTAAGTCATACAGACCGCGCAGAACGATTGAGTTTGTATGGTTTGGGGCAGAGGAAAAGGGCCTTCTGGGAAGCCAGAATTATATCAGAGTTCATGAGAAGGAACTGGCAGCTCATCGCTTTAATATGAATGTGGATCTGGCCGGACAGCTTATAGGAGGAACTGTTGTGGGAGTAACAGCAGATATTTCTGTCTGTGAGCTGATTACCCATATGGCACAGGAAATCGGGATTGGAATTTCAGTGAAGAATCAGATATGGGGAAGCGATTCCAATACCTTTGCGAGGAAGGGAATTCCGGCTATGACTTTAAACAGGGATGGTTTTGGTATGCATACCCGTCATGATACCATTGCGTTACTGTCAGACTGGTCATTGGAGAGAAGTGCGATCCTTCTGGGATATATTGCAGAGGAGTTGGGAAACAGGGAAAACTTCCCCTTTGAACGAAAAGTGCCTGAGAATTTTATCAGTCAGTTGGAAAAATACTTTGCATAAGTGTTTTCGGTGAAACGGCGGTGAATTATAATAAGATAAAATTGAAAAAATAATAATAAACAAGAATGATTATGAATTGATTTATAGTGATTTATGCCAAAAATCCCCATATTTATTGGTATAATACCAACAAAGTGATATAAAGTACGATAAAATAATTGACAATACGATGGCATACTGCTATACTTGAACTCAAGTTAAGGCAAAAATATAAAAACACTTTTTTTGTACCCAAAATTAACTGCACGATTGTAACTAATCAACAATGTACAGAAAGAAAAGGAGAGAAAACTATGAAAATGTACAAAAAAGTTCTTGCAGCAGCACTTGCAGGTGCAATGACAGTTTCCATGTCTGCAACAGCATTCGCAGCAGATGAAGATGGCTACATTATTAAAGCCACAAATGAAGATTCCAAATCATCTGACAATGATCTGGTGATCGCTATTGAAGGAAGCGTAAGTTCCATGGACCCGGCAAACATTCCGGACACAAATGCAATTTCTGCTACACGTGGTGTATATGAAACATTAGTTTCTTTCGATGACAATCAGGAGCTGGTAGGAAAACTGGCTGAATCCTGGGAAATTTCCGATGATTCCCTTACCTATACTTTTAAGCTTCGTCAGGGTGTTAAGTTCCAGGACGGAACAGACTTTAATGCAGCAGCATTCAAAGCAAACTATGACCGTGTAGTTGACAAGGACAATAACCTTCGTCAGAGAAGAACCTTTATCATTGCTAATGCAGACGGTTCTGAAACTCCTCGTGTAGAGAGTATTGAAACACCGGATGATTACACAGTAGTTATCAAACTGGCAAAGGCATGGGCTCCGTTTATTAACCGTCTGACACAGTTCTGTATGATCAGCCCAGCAGCTTTGGAAGAGTATGGCAATGATATCATGAACCATCCATGTGGAACAGGCCCATATGTATGTACAGAATGGGAAGAAGGCGACCACACAAGCTTTGCACGTAACGAAGATTACTGGGGAGAGAAACCAGGCGTTGATACTGTAACAATCAAAGAAGTTCCGGAAGCAGGCGCACGTACGGCTATGCTTCAGACAGGTGAGGCAGACCTCATTTATCCTACACCATCTGATCAGATCGAAGCTATCAAAGGTACAGATGATGTTAACATTCTTACAGCAGATTCCAATATCATGAGATATGTAACTCTGAACATGGATCTGGAACAGCTTTCTGATGTAAAAGTACGTCAGGCTATGAACTATGCAATTGATAAAGACGCATATATCCAGTTAATGTATTCCGGATACGGAAAACCTGCTACATCTGTAGTTCCGTCTATCATCGGTGGATACGAAGAGCAGGAAGCTTACACATATGATGTAGATAAAGCAAAAGAGCTTATGAAAGAAGCCGGATATGAAGATGGCTTTAAGCTTACACTCTGGGGTGATAACACAACTCAGGAAATTAAAGGTATGACATTTATTTCCCAGCAGCTTGCTCAGATTGGTATTGAAGTAGAGGTTCAGCCGATGGAGCCTGCAACAGTAAGTGATAAGATCTATGTTGACAAAGATGAAGCTGAGATCAATATGTGGTATGTAAACTGGTCTGCATCTGACTTCACAATGGATGGTTCCTTACGTTCTCTGCTTTACAGCTCCATGTGTCCTCCAACCAGTGCAAATACAGCATACTTCAATGATGCTGACTTTGACAAAGATCTGGATGAAGGTCTTGCAACTGCAAATGAAGAAGAACAGGCTAAATATTATGGCGATGCTCAGAAGATTGCATGGGAAGCTTGCCCATGGCTGTTCCTTGGCAACGACCAGATCATCTACTCTACAAAATCTTACCTGTCTGGTGTATATGTATCTCCGGACGGAGCATTCAACTTCGCAAATGCAACTTTAGCACAGTAATAACAAAGATGTCCAATCAGGAGAACTGCCATAAGTTTTACTATGGCAGTTCTCTGACTCTAAAACCTTTTTCAAACACATTCTTAAGTAAAAATAACCGGATTTCCGGTAATAAAAACTGAAATACAGGAAAAGAATCAATATAAATGATAAGGAGGAAAACTATGGGACGTTATTTAGGTAAACGTTTGGTAAGCACGATTCCGTTGCTTCTGGTTATCTCATTTGTAGTATTTATGTTTATCCATATGATCCCTGGTGATCCGGCACGACTGATAGCCGGCCAGGATGCAACAAAGGAAGACGTAGCAGTTGTACGTGAACAGCTGGGACTTGATGAACCGTTACTTGTACAGTATGGTCAGTATATGAAAGGTCTTTTTACAGGAGATCTTGGAAATTCTATTAAAAACGGTAAAACAGTAGCAGAAACAATCGCACCAAGACTGAAACCAACTATTATGCTGACTTTTTCATCCATGATCTGGGCAGCAATCATCGGTATCGCTATCGGTATCATCGCAGCAGTTTTTCATGGCAGGATTCTTGATTATGTAGGTATGGTAATAGCAATTGCAGGTATATCTGTTCCAAGTTTCTGGTTAGGTCTGGAATTGATCCAGCTTTTTTCAGTAAGCCTGGGATGGCTTCCAACCAGCGGACTGGAGACCTGGAAGAGCTATATTCTTCCATCACTTACAATGGGAGCAGGAATCATGGCTGTACTTGCCAGATTCTCCAGATCCTCTATGCTTGAGACAATGCGTGAGGATTATGTACGTACAGCACGTGCAAAAGGTCTCTCTGAATCTCTGGTAGTTATGCGTCATGCATTTAAGAACTCTCTGATCGAGATCGTAACAGTAGCCGGACTTCAGATCGGTGGTCTTCTTTCAGGATCTGTTATGGCTGAGACTGTATTCTCTATCCCTGGACTTGGACGTCTTCTTGTTGATTCCATCCAGCTTAGAGATTACAAGGTAGTTCAGGCACTGCTTCTGTTTTTTGCTACAGAATATATCCTGATCAACCTGATCGTAGATGTTCTTTATGGCGTAATTAACCCAAGAGTACGTTATGAATAGAGGAGGAGAGAAGATGGCAGATAAGAATACAACATCAACTATTAACCTTGCTGCTGCCGAAGAACTCCCTAAGGCACAGAGCAAGTTCAAAGAATTTGTAAAGAAATTCATGAAGAGAAAAACAGCAGTGATTTCTCTGGCATTTATTGTTTTTATTATTTTGATGGCGATCATCGGACCGTATGTAGTTCCGTATGATCCTCAGGCACCTGATTACACAGCTATGATGCAGGGACCCAGCGCAGCTCATATCTGGGGAACCAACGAATACGGACAGGACGTATTTTCACGTCTGATGGTCGGTACCAGACTTTCCCTGACATGTGCACTGACAGCTACCATTATCGGTACAGCACTCGGTGTTGTCCTTGGACTGATCGCAGGTTTTTACGGCGGACTAATCGATTCCCTGATCATGAGATGCTGTGATGTACTTTTTGCTTTCCCTGATATCCTTCTTGCAATCGCAGTTGTTGCTATCATCGGACAGGGTATGGTGAACGTTATGATCGCTGTTGCGGTATTTACAGTACCGTCCTTTGCACGAATCATACGAAGTGCTACGATTTCTGTAAAACAGGCTCCTTATGTAGAAGTAGCCCGTTCTCTGGGATGTTCCAATATGAGAATCCTGTTTGTACACATTTTCCCCGGAACTATCCAGTCCATGATCGTTAATTTTACAATGCGTGTAGGTACTGCGATCCTTGCAGCTTCATCCTTAAGCTTCCTGGGATTTGGTGCGAATGTTACAGAGCCTGACTGGGGTTCCATGCTTTCCACAGGACGTAACTATCTGAACACAGCTCCTCATATGGTACTGTTCCCTGGTATTCTGATCTTCCTTACAGTTCTGGCATTTAACCTGCTGGGCGATGGTCTCAGAGATACCCTGGATCCAAAGATGAACTAGGAGGAAGAAGCTATGGCAGAAAAATTATTAGAAGTAAAGAATCTCCGCACGGAGTTTAAAAGAGATAAGACATGGGTGACAGCAGTCAATAACGTAAGCTTTTCCATTCAGCCAGGTGAGATCCTTGGTCTGGTAGGAGAGTCTGGATGTGGTAAATCCGTAACATCCCTTTCAGTTATGGGACTTCTGGCACGAAACAGTAAGATTTCCAACGGGGAGATCCTGCTCAATGGGAAGGATCTTCTCAAAGAAGATAAAAAAGGCATGAGAAAGATCAGAGGACGTGAAGTTGCCATGATCTTCCAGGAGCCTATGAACTCTCTGAATCCATGTATGAGAATTGAGAAACAGCTGACAGAAGCAATCCTTCTTCACAATAATTTCTCAAAAGAAGAAGCACATAACAGAGCATTTGAGGTACTGAAATCTGTAGGTATTCCTGAGCCGGATATGACACTGAAGAGTTACCCGCATCAGCTTTCAGGCGGTATGTGCCAGCGTGTTATGATCGCTATGGCAATGTCCTGTGAGCCGGAGCTTCTGATCGCAGATGAGCCTACAACAGCTCTTGATGTTACGATTCAGGCACAGATCCTGGAACTGATGGAGGATATCAGAGCTAAGAAAAATACAGGTATCCTGATGATCACACACGACCTTGGCGTTGTGGCAGAAATGTGTTCCAGAGTTGTTGTTATGTATGCCGGACGTATTGTGGAAGAGGCACCTGTACATGACCTGTTTGCAGATCCTCGCCATCCATATACACAGGGTCTGATCGGTTCTGTGCCAAAGCTTGGAAGCGGCGTGGAATCCCTGCCATCTATCCCGGGAAGTGTACCGGATCTGTCTGTGATGCCCAAGGGATGTAAATTTGCACCGAGATGTAAATATGCGACGGATATCTGCCATCAGCAGGAGCCGGAGCTTGTAAGCATCAATGAGGCAGGCACAAGAAAATGCAGATGTCATCTGCTGAACAAGAGCGGAAAGGAGGCATAACCAGTGAGCGAGCCCTTATTATCAGTAAAAAATATGAAAAAAACATTCCAGGCAAACGGAGGAATGTTCAGCAAGAAGAAACTTGTCCATGCTGTAAATGATGTATCTTTTGATATTTATCCGGGCGAAACCTTCTCTCTGGTAGGAGAGTCCGGTTGTGGAAAGTCCACCACAGGTAAACTGATCGATCATCTGATCATACCGGATTCCGGCGAGATCTGGTTTGAGGGAAAAGAGATTTCCAAACTTACTGAGAAGGAAATGCGTTCTTTACGCTCTGACATCCAGATGGTATTCCAGGATCCATATGGTTCCCTAAATCCAAGAATGAAGGTTCAGGATCTTATCGGTGAGCCGCTTCTGATCCATACAAATATGAGTGCAGGTGAGAGACTTAAGAAGGTTCATGAACTTCTGGGAACCGTAGGCTTAAGCCCGTCTCACGGAGAACGTTATCCTCATGAATTTTCAGGCGGTCAGCGTCAGCGTATCGGAATCGCCAGAGCACTGACTGTACAGCCAAAGCTGATCATTGCAGATGAGCCTGTATCAGCACTTGATGTTTCCATTCAGGCACAGGTACTGAACCTTCTTCAGCAGCTGCAGAAAGATTTTAATCTTACCTATCTGTTCATTTCTCATGACCTGAGTGTTGTTGAGATGATCTCAGACAGAATTGGTGTTATGTACCTTGGTACGATCGTAGAGACAGCACCAAAGAAAGAGCTTTATGCAAATCCAAGACATCCATATACCAGAGCACTTCTCTCTGCAGTGCCGATCCCGGATCCGGATCTGACAAAGGAACGTATCACATTAAAAGGTGATCTTCCAAGTCCAAGCAATCCGCCAAGTGGATGTCTGTTCCATACACGATGCCCGCATTGTACAGAAAAATGCAAAGCACAGGTGCCGACACCTGTTGAAATAGCACCCGGACATATTGTAAAATGTCATTATCCGGAGATTACAGAATAAATAACAGATATCCGTCTGGGACAAAATATAAAGGATCATCGTGAATGGATGAAGAAAGAAGAGGCTATGTTTACTGAGGAAAGACAAAGCGCAATAGAGAAATGCCTTCGTGAAAACGGAAAAGTCAAGGTTAAGGAGTTGAGCGAGAGGTTTCAGGTTACGGAGGACTGTATCCGTAAAGATCTTAAAATTCTCGAAAACGCCGGAAAATTAAAAAGAACCTACGGTGGAGCGATTCTTTCGCAGGATTATCCGCTGGAAAGGGATGTGGTAGACAGACGCCAGTATAACCTTGACAAAAAGAAAGCAGTTGCAGCCAAAGCATTTAAACTGATCAAGAATAACGAAACGATTTTTCTGGATATTTCTACCACAAATATAGAACTGGCAAAGCTTATTGCAGCGTCAAATATGAGAGTGGTAGTTGTGAGCAATATGATAGATATTCTGCAGATCCTTGCCACAAATCCATCAATTACTGCCATAGGTACCGGGGGAACAATGTACAGGACAGTAAATGGATTTATGGGGGCTGCAGCAATAGAAGTGATCAAGCAGTACAGTTTTGACCGTGCATTTATAGGAAGCTGCGGTGTAGACATGACCGATTGTGCAATTACTACATTGGGGGTAGAGGACGGATTGACAAAAAAGGCGGCCGTACACAGCAGCAGACATAAGTACGTTGTTATGGAGAGGGAAAAGTTTTATTTCAATGATTCTTATAAATTTGCGCACTTTGATGATATCAGTGGAATCGTTACAGATGAATTTCCAGATAGTACGATCGTGAATACTCTGGAAAAGGCAGGGGTGAAATTGTTTTAGCTGAATCTGAGGAAACGGATAATTTTATCCGGGAAAGATGGAGGAAAGTACGTGAAAGAATACATATTGGAGGCATGTGTGGATTCCGTGGAATCTGCCATGGCAGCGGCTTCAGGAGGTGCAGACAGACTGGAGCTTTGCAGTAATCTGATAATAGGCGGAACCACTCCGGGACCGTGGCTTTTTGAAGAGATAAGAAAGCGTTCGGATATCAGGATCCATGCCCTGATCCGTCCGCGCTTTGGGGATTTCTGTTATACAGATGCAGAGTTTTCCATAATAAAGAGTGCAGTAGAAGATTTCAGAAAAATGGGTGCTGAAGGTGTAGTATTTGGGGTGCTGAAACCGGATGGCACATTAAACATGGAACAGATGAAGGAGCTTATGGAGGCTGCAGGGGATATGTCAGTAACACTCCACAGAGCTTTTGATGTGTGCGTTGATCCGCTGGAAACTATGGAACAGGCAATTTCACTGGGAATTGATACGATCCTTACTTCAGGACAGCGCAACGTATGTCTGCAGGGAGCGGATCTTCTTAAGGAACTGCAGGAGAAGAGTGAGGGACGTATTACGATCCAGGCAGGAAGTGGTGTTGGTGCAGAGGTGATCCGACAGCTCTATCCGCTTACGGGGATAAAGGCTTACCATATGACAGGAAAGCATGTGATCGACAGTGAGATGCAGTTTCGGAAAGAGGGAGTTAATATGGGACTTCCAATGATCAGTGAATATGAGATATGGCGTACGGACGTTGACAGTATCCGTGCTGCAAAGAAAGTTCTGGAGGAATTATAATGGCAGAACCGAAGATTTTTTTGAAGGAGAACAGGGAGCGAATTGAAAAGAATTACCTGGAGCAGACGAAGAGTCTGCCCCGGGTTTTTGCGCCTATAGATGAAAAAATACAGAAATGTGCAGAAGAGGTGGCACTTGCATGCAAGTATTTATATGCATTTATGCCGTACAGTGATATTGGAAACTATCCGTTTGAAGTATTTCTGGATTATGCTGAAAACGGTGTACAGCTGTGGAGAGAGAATCCGCAGGTAGCAGATATGCCTGAGGATATTTTTCTGAATTATGTACTGTTTCACAGAGTAAATGAAGAAGAGATCGCACCCTGCAGAACTTTTTTCCGAACAGAGATCGGAACAAGAATACAGGGAATGGATTTCAGAAAAGCAGCTCTGGAAGTGAACTACTGGTGTGCAGAGGAGGCAACTTATCATTGTACGGATGACCGTACTTTATCTGCACTCTCTGTATATCGCAGAGGTAATGGAAGATGTGGGGAAGAGTCTGTTTTTACAGTTAATGCACTGCGAAGTGTAGGTGTGCCTGCACGTCAGGTATATGCACCGAAATGGTCTCACTGTGATGATAATCATGCGTGGGTGGAAATCTGGTGTGACGGTAAATGGTATTTCCTGGGAGCCTGTGAACCGGAAGAAATCCTGAATAAAGGCTGGTTTACCAACGCATCCTCAAGGGCAATGATGATCCATTCCCGTATATTTGATACAAAGATCCCGGAAGGTGAAGTAATAGGCAGAGATGGCATGGTAACCATGCTGAATGAACTGAAAAGATATGCAGTTACAAAGGAGATTACTGTATCTGTAAAAGATGATCAGGGACTTCCGGTGGAGGGGGCTGAGGTTTCCTTTGAGGTACTCAATTATTCCGAGTATGCACCGATCGCAGAGAAAGAAACAGACGGGAATGGCAGGGCCGCACTGACAACAGGTCTTGGAAGTCTGCATATTTCTGTAAGAGCATGCTGTAACGGAGAATGGCTTCATGCTGAGAAAGCAATGAACACAGAGACAGAGGACAGCTGTGAGATCTGTCTGAGGAATCAGACTGCAGGAGAAAATGCAGGATATGAGAAGTGGACAGCAGCAGATATGCTTGCTCCTCATGATGCACCGGTAAATACAGATATGCCTGATCCTGAACAGAAGGAAAGAGGAAATAAACGTCTGGTAGCTGCCAATGCACACAGAGAGCAGAAGGTAAGAAACTGGAGAAATCCGGAGTGTGAGCGTTTCCTTCAGAAAGAGGTAAACAGGATAGAGAAGGCTGTTGCTGCTTCGTACAGAGAGGATCTTCTTAACATTCTGACAGAGAAAGACAGAACAGACTGTCTCAGTGATGTTCTTGAAGAGCACCTGGATCTTGCGACTCCGTATCATGGTATGATGAACAGGGATACATTTGTATCTTATGTGCTGAATCCAAGAGTGGATGATGAGGTCCTTCAGAAATACAGAAGAGAGATAAAGAACAAATTTTCCAGAGATGAGAAGCAGGGGCTGAGAAATGATCCATCCCAGATCTGGAAGCTGGTAGAGAAAGCTGTTGTTTCCAGACCTGAGAAAGAACGCTCAAGTGTGATCACAACACCTGCAGGATGTCTTAATACCTGTACAGGAAGCTTCCTGTCAAAGAAAATCCTTTTTGTTGCAATGGCAAGAACGCTGGGAGTTCCGGCACGTCTGAATCCTCATGACCGTTCTATGGAATATATGGAAAACGGAAAGTTTGTTCCTGTACTTGCAAAGACAGAGAAGAACAGTACTCTGATCCTGAAATCGGGAGAAGATACACAGTGGAAATATTTCCAGAACTGGAGTATTGCAAAACTGGAAAATGGCAGATATGTGTCTCTGAAACTGGGTACAGAGGCATTTGAAAACCAGCATATGAATCTGCCACTGGAATCCGGAAAGTACAGGATCCTTACTTCGAACAGACTTCCAAATGGAAATATGTTTGCAAATGAATATCATTTTGAGATCCAGCCTGGAGAGACAAAAGAGATAGATCTGGTTTTAAGAGAGGCAGATCTGGAAGATATGCTGGAGAATATTTCCATGCCGGAATTTACTCTGAGAAGAGAAGATGGAAGTACAGTAAAAGCTTCAGAGCTTACTGCCGATGGAAAGCATATCCTTGCATTCCTGGAAGAAGAGAAAGAGCCTACAGAGCATATCCTGAATGAAATGATGGAGCAGGAAGAAGCTTTTGCAGTATATGCAAAGAAGATCATTTTTGTAGTGAGAAGCAAGGATGCTCTGGAAACTCCTACACTGTCAAAGGCCCTGAAAAAACTGAAGAACGTTCAGATTTATTACGATGATTTCTCAGAGATCATCAATACCCTTGGAAGACGTATGTATGTAGATCCGGATAAACTTCCGCTGATCATTGTGACCAATGGAAGTCTCAATGGAATCTATGCGACCAGCGGTTATAATGTGGGAACCGGAGATATGCTGCTCAGACTGATGTGATGACAAAGACCGGGTGAGCAGCAAGGCTGTCCGGCAGATACAGATCCGGAATAGAAGGTTAAATAATCATATGAATACAGGAGATATAGAGTATGTATCAGTTTAACAGAGAAGAATATGAAGCACGCATGAAATGGTATCAGGAAGCCCGTTTTGGAATGTTTATCCACTGGGGATTATATTCTATCCCTGCAAGAGGCGAGTGGGTACGCAGTACAGAGGAAATTCCGGAGGAAGAATATCTTCCTCTTATGAAGGAGTTTGATGCCAGAGACTATAATCCGAAGCAGTGGGCAAAAGAAGCAAAAGCTGCAGGGATGAAGTATGTAGTTCTGACAGCGAAGCATCATGATGGATTCTGCTTATTTGACAGTAAATATACAGATTATAAGGCAACAAACACACCTGCAGGACGAGATCTGATCAGTGAGTATGTGGAAGCACTCAGGGAGGAAGGTCTGAAGGTGGGAATCTATTTCACATTACTTGACTGGCATCATCCGGACTATCCACAGTACGGAGACAGGATACATCCTATGAGAAACCATCCTGAATGCAGTAATGAGAACAGAGATTTCTCACGTTATACAGAATACCTCTATAATCAGGTAGAGGAAATCTGTACAAATTATGGAAAGATCGATATCATCTGGTTTGATTTCTCCTATGATGATATGAGAGGAGAAAAATGGGGGGCAACAAGACTGATCGATATGGTCCGCAGATTACAGCCGGGAGTTATTATTGATAACCGTCTGGAAGTAAGCGGTGAGGGAAGAGGCTCTCTTTATGAATGTGATCCGAAGCCATATCATGGCGATTTCGTAAGCCCTGAACAGATTATTCCACCGGAAGGAATCTGCGATAAAAACGGAGATCCTATGGTATGGGAAGCATGTTTTACAATGAACAACAACTGGGGATACTGTGCAAATGATCATTATTACAAACCGGCTTCCATGCTGATCAAAAAGCTGGTAGAATGTGTTTCCAAAGGTGGAAACATGATCCTGAACGTAGGTCCTGATGCAAAGGGTAAATTCCCTAAGGAATCTTCTGCAATCTTGGCTGAAATCGGACGCTGGATGGAGTATAATCATGACAGTATTTACGGATGTGTTCCTGCAAAAGATATTCCGAAACCGGATTATGGACGTGTTACCAGAAAGGGTAATAAATATTATGTACATATTTATGAGAACACATTAGGTCCTTTGCCTTTGATCGGATTTGATAAGAATAAGATCGTAAAGGTGCGCGCATTGGCTGACGGACATGAAGTGCCCCTGTCTACAGCATGGGTACACAGTGATTACCCTGACATTGCATTTGTAGACCTGGGACCGGACCCTGTATTACCGGATCCGGTAGACTATGTACTGGAAGTGGAAATGGAAGAATAAACTAAAACGGATATGTCAATAGAATAATCCCCTGGAAGTACTGATTAACTTCCGGGGGATTATCTTGTGATACAAATATGTACTGTTATATAGTACGCATATAACGCTTTAGTTCCTCGTAAAAATTTTCTCTGGTTCCTGCCATGATAACGATGATTATCAGATCATCAAGCTGTCTCACCCTATATGCCAGTTCATAATTAGTTTTATTATAATAAATGTCATAACCGTACATTCCTGCCAGATCACCTGTCTTTTCTTCGCCGATGGAATAATCTTCACATATCATTTCAATAGCTTCTTTGTACAGAGATTTCAGCTTTTTATCTTTGAGTTTTTTCAGAAATTTTGCTGCAGGTGGAAGGATCTGTACCTGTGTCATTTTTCATCCTCCGTTCCGAAAACATCCTCTAAGGAGTATCCTCCTGATTTAGATTCTGCGATCCGGTCTGCTTCGGCAAGCATTGCTTCAACTGCCGGACGGACTTTTCGCTGTGCCTGTTTAAATTTCTCAAGTAATTCTTCACCGCTATATCCCTGTCTGATCAGATCGGCAAGAATCTGTTCGGCAAATTCACCACTTGTATTTTCTTTAACGGGGCGTAAAATCAGTTCGTTTCCACGCATGATACATTCAGCTTCCGTATTAAAACCCAGAAGCGTAAAAAATTTCTGTGGGATAGTAATCTGGCGTTTAGATGAAATACTGACTTTTTTTGATTCCATGGATGCGCTGCCTTTCAATGGGATTGTTGCTGTTGCCATTCGTGTATGCCTCCTTCCTATTTTATGTTCATTTATTCTGTAATATACATGTTGCTTGGTTTCTTTGTTCTTTGTTATATTGTAAAATATTATGTTTGGAATGTCAATTCATATGGTAAAGATATCTGATACAGTTTTTTTCATTTTTAGCTTTAATCTTATATACTCAAAAAAATCTATGGGATTGACAGCCATACAATAATCAGCTAAATTTTTGTATAGATATTGTGTTTTTGTGAAAGGCAGGCGAGTTTTTGTTGAAGGTGAAGTGTCTTGCATCTGAAAATAATTTAAAGGCTGGAAATAGGAAAAGAAAGCGATGTTTCTGGTTATCAATAGTATTTATGGCAGTCTTGCTGCTGAGTATCTCTTATTCTCCGGTATTTGCAGAAGAAACAGACGATACAGACGATACAGGATGGGTTACTGAAAATTCTAATATATATTATACTGTTAATGGCAAACGAGTAAAAGGCTGGAGAAAGATTGATAAAAAATACTATTATTTTGATACCAATTATATTTTGCAGAAAAACAAAATTGTGGATTCAAAGAAAAAGGGATATTACTATGTGGATCGAAGTGGCGTCCGTGTTACAGCACCGGAGATTAAGTATGCAGTTTCATTTGTGATGAAAAACTCATCTCTAAAAGACTCAAGGAGCAAACGATTACGGGATTGCTTTGAGGCATTGTGTAAATATCAGTATTACAGAGGCTGGCTGGATGACGATATTTCTGTTGCTTCCATTTCATCCTATGCGAAATATATGTTCCAAAATCATCGGGGGAATTGTTACAGATATGCTTCTTCATTGGCATATATTGCAAGAGTTCTGGGATATGACAGCCGGGTGGTTGCCGGAGGAGTAACCGCTTATGCACATAATAATTTATCTCCTCATGGATGGTGCGAAGTAAAAATTGGAAACAAATGGAAAATGTGTGACTGCAGTATGCAGAATGCGCATAGAGACAGGAACCTGTTTCTGGTAACCCGCAAGGCATATCCTTTCAGACTCCGTTGTGATAAAGCATTTACTATGAACATAAAAGGTGGAAAAGTTACCTGGAAATAAAGCGGGAACTTTCAGAGAACAAAATGATTCTACAGGGGAGTAACAATGGAAGACAATTTTGAAAAATTAAATCTGCTTTTGGAGCAGGAATTGTGTGAATTTGTGGATATTCCGGATGGTTTTAGCGGACAGACGGAGAATGGAGAATTACGTCTGATCTACCTGATGAATGATGCAGTAGAAAGCTTTCTGGTTCTGAAAAATGCCAGGATGACGGGAAATTATGTAAGGGATTATGAAGGGGAATTTGAGGGCTCTTTAGAGAAAGCAGACAGGGATTTATGTGAGGCAGAGTATATTCTGGTGGTTCATCAGGGGCGGAACGTGTTTACTGTATTCTTTGAAGATATTTTGCTGGAAACTCATTTGTACAACTATGGAGAGCTGGGACATTTCTGGGTGAAGGGCTATGAAAATCTCAGAGTAATGGAGTATCAAATTGCTATATTGCGTGATAAATATGAGTATCTGGGAGAAGAATATTGTACTGAACAGGAACGAAAGCTGGCGATGCTGCGTGATTTCCCACCGTTAAATTATCTTTTTTATCCTGCAGTACCGGAGAAGTATATTGTTCCGGTGGACAACCCATGGGAGGTAACGGCGGAAGCTCTGGCAGTTATGCAGGAACTGGCAACGGAAGCGGGAGATGAAAAACTGGGAAAAATGCTCAGGCGTTATGAAAAAAATCCGGACATGTCAAATGCCAGAAAAATTGCAGGAATGATTTGTAAGAGAAGCCATTTACCGGTGGTTACTCTGTTGGGAGAAAAAATCAGGGAAGCAGCTTCGGTCTACCCGGACAGAGATTTTGGAAGGAAACAGAATGAATATCTGCAAGAACTGATGGAAAAAGCGGAACGAAGAAAAGAAGAATTGGAAGCAGAGAATGTTCAGACTCTGATCTACAGAGAAGAACCTTTCATTTATGACTGTGATTCCATATCGTTTCAGGTATATCTTATGATTGTGAGAAAAGGTGTATGGAAGCAGAAAATAATGGTCGAGAAAATGTAAAGTAGTCTGAACAGGAATAAAGAAGGGATTATAATATCAATGGATAAATTATTAGACTTAACAAGAGACTTTGATGCAGCGAAAGCTGCTTTTGAAGCATATCTGGATGAATATGACAGAGCGGATGATAAGATTCATCTGAAAATTGTACATACTTATGGAGTGGTTGATGCTTCGGAGGACATTGCCCGCCGTATGGGACTGGATGAGGAAGATGTACAGCTGGCGAAAGTAATAGGATTGCTCCATGATATTGGCAGATTTGAACAGATCAGGAGATTTGACAGCTTTGAACCGGGAACTATGGAGCATGCAGCATATGGTGCGCAGCTTCTGTTCGGACCGGAGAAAATGATTCGTAGATTTGTGAAGGATGACAGGTTTGACAGTCTGATCTGCACTGCGATTGAGAAGCACAGTGATTTCAAACTGGAAGGAATTACGGATGAGAGAATTCTGCTTCATGCAAAATTAATCCGGGATGCAGACAAGCTGGATAATTGCAGGGTAAAGCTGGAAGAGTCCATGGAAACACTTCTGGGAGTGGATGAGAAGGGAGCAGGTGAAGGAGTGATCGCACCAAAGGTGTGGGAATCCTGTATGGCAAAGGAATCTGTATTATCTTCAGACCGGGTTTCAAAAGTGGACTACTGGATTTCCTATATTGCCCAGTATTATGACATCAATTTCCCGGAAACCTATGAGATCATGGGTGAACATGATTATGTGAAACGGATCATGGACAGAGTTCCCTATGCATTACCGGAAACACAGGAAAAGATGGACATTCTGGCAGCAGAGATGGAGAAATATATGGATGAGAAAATTCGAAACAAAAAATAAAAATTGCGAAAAGCAATAAACAGTGGGTGGGGACATATGAAAAGATAAGAGTGAACAAAATGGATATGGATAAAACAGAGAAGAATCAGGAGAAATTCACCTGCGGAGAATTCGAATATCAGGTCATAAGAAGTGCCAGAAAAACCATGACTCTGGAGGTTCGCAGGGATGGAAACGTAATCGTTCGCGCACCTCTCCGTACAGGTCTGCCGAGGATCAAAAGATTTGTAAACCAGAAGCAGGAGTGGGTTCTGGGATGTCTGGAACGGACAAAAGAATACCGGGAACAGAAGCCGCTGAGCGCAGATCTGAGCGAATCGAAACGAAATGTCTATATACGAAAAGCAAAAGAAACGATTACCAAAAGAGTTTCTTATTTTGCCAGACTCATGGGCGTTTCTTACCGCAATATCACCATCAGAGAACAGAAAACAAGATGGGGAAGCTGCAGCAGTGAGAAGAATCTGAACTTTAACTGGAAACTGATACTGGCACCTCCGGAAGTGCTGGATTATGTAGTGGTACATGAACTCTGCCATCTGAAGGAAATGAATCATTCGAAGGCATTCTGGGACGAGGTCGGGAAAGTAATGCCGGAGTATGAGACGTACAAGTTGTGGCTGAAAGAAAACGGATGGAAGTTATAAATATATCTTTGGGTGTTGATATTTTATAACTCTTGAAAAGAAATACTTTGATGTGAATTTAAGGGGATAAATGTTAATGAAAATGATAGCTGATCTGCACATTCATTCCAGATTTTCCATGGCGACAAGCAGAGAGGGTACGCCTGAGAATCTGGATTTCTGGGCGAGAAAGAAAGGGATTTCTCTGATCGGAACAGGGGATTTCACGCATCCGGTATGGAGAGAAGAACTGAAGGAGAGACTTGTTACAGAGGGAAACGGTCTGTATCGTCTCAGAGATGAATATGTAAAAGAAGAAAGCCGGAAGTTTCCGGGAAAAGGAACACGTTTTGTTGTATCCGGGGAAATCAGTTCTATTTATAAGAAAAATGGAAAGACCAGAAAAGTACACAATGTAATCCTGCTTCCCAGTCTGGAGGTAGCAGATGCCATGGCACAGCGTCTGGAAAAAATCGGAAATATTCACTCAGATGGTCGTCCGATTCTTGGTCTGGATAGTCATGATCTTCTGGAAATGATGCTGGATGTATGCCCGGAAGGAATTCTGATTCCGGCTCATATCTGGACACCTCATTTCTCTGTATTAGGTGCGAAATCAGGATTTGATTCTGTAGAGGAATGTTTCGAGGAACTGGCACCGTATATACATGCACTGGAAACAGGGCTTTCCTCTGACCCGGCTATGAACTGGAGAATTTCCAAACTGGACCGCTATCAGCTTGTATCCAATTCAGATGCACATTCCCCGTCTAAGCTGGGGCGAGAGGCGAATCTGTTGGATATTGACTGTTCCTATGAAGGACTTTATCAGGCAATCCAGACTGGCGAAGGGCTGGAAGGAACAGTAGAATTTTTTCCTGAAGAGGGGAAATATCATTTCGATGGTCACAGAAAATGCGGTGTATCATTAAGCCCGGTGGAAGCAGAACGGCTTGGAGGAATCTGCCCTGTTTGCGGAAAGAAGCTGACCATGGGTGTAGATCACAGAGTAGAACAGCTTGCAGACAGAGCGGAAGGTTTTGTGAAAAAAGATGGTAAGAAATATGAAAGCCTTGTACCTCTGCCGGAAGTAATCTCTGCATGTATGGGCTATTCCACTGCAAGTAAGAAAGTGCAGGGATGTTTTGAACAGATGATTCAGACACTGGGGACAGAATTCGACATTCTGCGAAATGTACCGTCAGAAGATATTAAATCCTGTGCAGGAGAACGGATTGCGGAAGGAATTGAAAATGTAAGAACCGGAAATGTGAAGAGAATTCCGGGGTATGATGGGGAATATGGAAAGATTGAATTGTTTGAGGAAAATTAAACATAGAATGATGAAATTATAAAACGGCCTATAAGAGAATGATTAGCGAGGAAATAGTGTATGAAGAAAATAGGGATTATTTCAGATACCCATGGCCTGCTCAGATCGGAAATACTGGAAATTTTAAAGGGTTGCGATTGTATTATCCATGCAGGTGACGTAAACAAACCGGAAATTCTGGATACACTGCGTATGATGGGTTCTATTTATGTAGTCCGAGGAAATAACGACAAAGATTGGGCAGAGGGAATGGCGAAAACCTTACACTTTACCATAGAAGGGGTAAAATTTTTCATGACTCACAATAAAAAAGATGTAGACTGGGATTTAAAAGACACACAGGTAGTCATCTTCGGACACACCCATAAATACTTCGAAAAAATGATAGATAACCGCCTATGGCTAAACCCGGGAAGCTGCGGCCCCAGACGCTTCGACCAGGAGATCACCATGGCAGTAATGACAGTCGATGATGGAATCTATCAGTGGGAAAAGGTTACCATGATTCCGAAAAAGTAGTATAAATATCAGAGCAAAACTTCTTTTTGAAAATCAATCATGAGTTTTCGAAAAGAAGTTTTTTATTTCGTTCTATCTGTCAGTTTTTTTGCGCCGTTTTTGGTCAGTTTGTAGAACTTAACTCATTAAGTTGACTGTGAATTAATTATTAAGTATACTAACACTAAAGACAAGAACCTGTACAGGGAAGTATTGTGGAGATGATACGTACAGCAGGTGCATGACAGAAAGGAGCAGAAATGGCTGTTCAGTTTAATGAAGACAAGAAAATCTTCCGTCTGGATACGAAAAAAAGTACTTACTTAATGGGAATAACTCCGGAAGGATATCTGGGACATATTTATTACGGAGACCGGTTATATAAAGCAGCAGAGAATTACATGCTGCGCATGGAGGAGCCGCCGTACACACCATCTGTAAACAAAAGAGAGAAATCTTCTTTTCTGGACAGTTTCCCGATGGAATATCCGACCGGCGGCATCGGAGATTATCGTGAAAGCTGTTTAAATGTGCGCAATGAAGCAGGACAGATGGGATGCGAGATCCACTATGTTTCACACGAGATCTACAATGGTAAGAAAACACTCAAGGGACTTCCGGCATCTTTTGGTACAGAGGAAGAAGTACAGACTCTGGATATCCTCTGCGAAGATGAGATCCTGGGACTGCAGGTAGTGTTAAGCTATTCTGTATTTGAAAAAGAGAACGTGATCACAAGAAGTGTGAAATTACTTAATAAAGGAAGCCAGAAGCTTAAAATCGAGAAGATCTACAGCGCATGCCTGGATATGGACAATGAGAATTTTGAGATGCTGACACTTCATGGTTCCTGGGCAAGAGAGCGTCACATCCAGCAGGGACCGCTCCGTTACGGAAAACAGATGGTATCCTCTACAAAAGGAGAATCCAGTCATCAGGAGCATCCTTTTGTGGCTCTGGTAACACCGGGAACCACTCAGCAGCAGGGCAAAGTTTACGGAATGCATTTCGTATATTCCGGAAACTTTATCGGACAGGCAGAGTTAAACCAGTTTGATTCTGTTCGTACAGTTATGGGTATCAACAAAGAAGAATTCGGCTGGGTCCTGAAAGAAGGAGAAGAATTTCAGGCACCGGAAGTTGTTATGACGTATTCTCATGAAGGCCTGGGAGAAATGACCAGAAGCTATCATGATTTCTACAGAAACCATATGATCAGAAGCAAATATCTTCATAAGAAGAGACCAATCCTGATCAATAACTGGGAAGCTACCTATTTTGATTTCAACACTGATAAGCTGTTAGATATCGCAAGAGAAGCGAAGTCCTGCGGTATTGAGATGCTGGTTATGGATGACGGCTGGTTTGGCGTGAGAAACAGCGATAACTGTTCTCTTGGCGACTGGAAGGTCAACACAGATAAGATCACAGGCGGCCTGAAACATCTGGTAGATGAAGTGAACAAGATCGGTCTTGAGTTTGGTATCTGGTTTGAGCCGGAGATGATTTCTCCAAACTCTGATCTTTACAGGACGCATCCGGAATGGGCAATCCAGATTCCGGGAAGAGAAGCAACACAGAGCAGACAGCAGTACGTCCTTGATCTTTCCAGATCGGAAGTACTGGATTATGTATATGAAAGCGTGGCTTCTATCTTAAGAAGTGCCAATATTGCTTATGTGAAATGGGACATGAACCGTCAGTTAAGTGACCTGGGAAGCACTTATCTGGGAACGGAAGAGCAGCAGGAACTTTTCCATCGTTATGTCCTGGGCGTTTATGCACTGCAGGAGAGACTGGTTACAGAATTTCCTGATCTTCTTCTGGAAAACTGTTCCGGAGGTGGTGCACGTTTCGATCCGGGTATGCTATACTATAGTCCACAGATCTGGTGTTCTGATGACACAGATGCCATCGAGCGTTTGATGATCCAGGAAGGAACTTCCCTGATCTATCCCTTATCTACCATGGGTGCTCATGTCAGCGACTGCCCGAACCATACAGTTGGCAGGGTGACACCTTTTGAGACAAGGGGGCATGTGGCGCTGGCAGGTACCTTTGGATACGAACTGGATGTGACAAAGATTCCGGAAGAAGACAGAAAGATGATTCCGGAGCAGACAAAGATGTACCACAAATATCATGAGCTGGTACGTGAGGGTGACTACTACAGAATCGCATCCTACAGAGAAAATCATCTGTACGACTGCTGGGCAGTAGCTGCCAAAGATAAGAGTGAAGTTCTGGTAACCTATGTGCATGTACTCAGCACACCCAATGCCCACAGCAGAAGAATCTTCCTGCAGGGATTTGATCCGGAAGCTGTCTATGCACTTGAGGGAACTGAAGAGAAATATACAGGCGAGATGTTGATGAAGTGTGGTTTCCTTGTAAAAGGATTCTGGGGAGACTTTAAGAGTAAATTGTATCATTTTGTGAAAGTGACTGAGTAAAGGGGATAAGAAAGGACATATAATGTAATGGGAAAAGTAAGGATGGCTGATATTGCCGCAAAGGTAGGAGTCAGCACTGTAACTGTTCACAATGCTCTGTCCGGCAATAAGGGCGTTAGTGATGAGATGCGGGAGAAAATCCAAAAGGTGGCAGATGAGCTGGGGTATCATCAGATGACGGCAGCAGCCAAGCGTGAAAGAAATAAAGGTGGCCTGCGCAATATCGGTGTCATTATTTCAGAGAAATATTTGGCGGCATATACTACTTTTTACTGGAAAATGTATCAGGAGCTTGCTTTGGTTGCTACTGATAAGAATTGCATGGCTGCAGTGGAAATACTGAAGCAGGATATGGAGGAGAATTTTATCCTTCCGAGAATTCAGGAAGAACATACCGTGGATGCTCTGATCGTAATGGGGGAAATCAGCAGGGAATATATTCATTTTATGAAGAAACATACTGATGTGCCGGTAATATTTCTGGATTTCTATGACAAAGAGCTGGCTAAAGATGCAGTTATTGCAGATAATTTCTATGGAATGTACCTGATGACAGGATATCTGTTTGAACAGGGATTTACAAAGATGGCGTATGTTGGTTCTATTCATGTGACTAGCAGTATCATGGACCGTTACTGTGGTTTTTATAAAGCACAGTTAGAACATGGACAGGTTCTGCCGGAAGAATGGCTGATCGAAGATCGTGATGAGAAAGGTGTTTCTATAAATATTAAACTGCCGGAACATATGCCGGAAGCCTTTGTATGCAACTGTGATCTTACAGCCGGAAATTTGATCGTGGAACTGGAAAAACAGGGATATCGTGTACCGGAAGATATTTCAGTAGTTGGATTTGACAATTATCTGTATCCGGGATTTCCTGATAAAAAAATTACCAGTTATGAGGTAAATACCCAGGTAATGGTGAAGGTTGCACTGGAAAAGGCATTGAAACAGATTAAGAACCCTGCTTCGGGACGAGGCCTGAGCGTTGTTTCAGGAAAGATAGTAGAGAAGGAAAGTGTACGGAAAAAGATTTAGCGGAAATTTGAAAACTAAATATAAAATTAAATATAAATTAAATATAGTACATGAAAACAAGTTGTTAAAAATTAAATATTAATAATTGAAGCTTGCAGGAAAATCAAGAAAAGTGGTTTGCCCGTGAGCTTTTTTATTGTGATAAATATACAAAAATAGAACTTAAATATTTGTACTTTTTACAAACCTTTGTTTTTAAGCAATTAAAGATTGATAATTAAGTTAATGATGGTAAAATCAAATTAGTAAAACAGAAACAAAGATTTCTATGAGCTAGTAAAATGAAGGCAGAAATAAATGTAAGGACTGTATCACGGAACAGAATGACAGGAGGAGAAAAATGGGTACATTTGTGAAGGAAATCGAAGAGGAATTAACACAGAAGCTGATCCCTTTCTGGGAAAAGCTGAGGGATGAAGAATACGGCGGTTTTTATGGCTACATGGGTTATAACCTTAAGGTGCAAAAGGATTATGAAAAGGGATGTATCTTAAACAGCAGAATCCTGTGGTTTTTTGCCAATGCCTATATGACACTTGGAGAAGAAAAACTGAAAGAGGATGCAGATCATGCATATGCATTTCTGAAGGAGAAATGTCTGGACAAAGAATATGGCGGCATGTTCTGGTCAGTCACTTATGACGGGAAACCGTCAGATACAACGAAGCATACCTATAATCAGGCATTCGCAATTTATGCTCTCTCTTCCTATTATGTTGCAACAGGAAACAAGGAAGCACTGGAGATTGCCAGAGGTCTTCAGAAGGTGATCGAGGACAGATGTACGGATGAGTATGGATATCTGGAAGCTTTTAACCGCAAATTTGAGCCGGAAGAGAATGACAAGCTTTCTGAGAATGGTATTATTGCAGAGAAAACCATGAATACCCTGCTTCATGTTTTTGAGGCTTATACAGAATTGTACCGTGTGACAAAGGATCCGTTTACAGGAGACAGGCTTCGTTTTATGATGGATCTTTTTGCAGATAAGATCTATAACAAAGAACTTGGCAGACAGGAAGTATTTTTTGACAGAACTTGGAACAGTCTGATCGATCTGTATTCCTATGGACATGACATAGAGACTTCTTGGCTGATGGACAGAGGTCTGGAAGTACTGGATGATGAAAAATATACTGGGAAGATCACACCGATCACAACAGAAATTGCAGAAAATATTTATCACAGAGCTTTTGTGGATCATTCTCTGATGAATGAATGCGAAAATGGGGTCAATGATACGAGGAGAATCTGGTGGGTTCAGGCAGAAACAGTGATCGGCTTCCTGAACAGATATCAGAAGGACCCGGAGAAAAAGGAATATTTACAGGCAGCAGAGGATGAATGGAATTATATTAAAACTTATATGTTGGATCCAAGAGATGGTTCTGAGTGGTTCTGGTATGTAAAGGAAGACAATACACCTGGAGACGGACCTATTGTAGAACCATGGAAATGCCCGTATCACAACGGACGTATGTGTATGGAAGTGATAAGGAGGATGAAAAATGCTGAATAAACAGTATTACGTTGAAAAAGCGAAAGTAGAAAAACTGATCGCAAGAAAAAATCAGAAAACAGACTTTTACAATGGAATTTATGACCGTTATGAGTATCCGGTACTGACAAGAGAATTTGCGCCGGTTGAATGGAGATATGACCTGAATCCGAAGACAAACCCCAATTTCCAGGAACGTCTCGGAATCAATGCAGTGATGAACTCCGGTGCTATTGAACTGAATGGAAAATATTATCTGGTTGTCCGCGTAGAGGGAAATGACCGTAAATCTTTCTTTGCAGTAGCAGAGAGCGATACAGGAATCGATGGATTCCATTTCTGGGATTATCCGGTACAGCTTCCGGATACCTGCCCGGAGGAAACAAATGTATATGACATGCGTCTGACCAAACATGAAGATGGATGGATCTATGGTGTATTCTGCTCCGAGAGCAAGGATAAAACAAATCCTGATCTGTCTGCAGCAGTTGCTGAAGCAGGTATTGTAAGAACAAAAGACCTTAAGACATGGGAGCGTCTGGACAACCTTAAAACTCTTCATTCTCCTCAGCAGAGAAACGTAGTGCTTCATCCGGAATTTGTAGACGGCAAATATGCATTCTACACACGCCCGATGGATGGTTTCATTGAAACAGGAAGCGGCGGCGGAATCGGATTTGGTCTCTGCGACGATATCGAACATGCAGTGATTGATGAGGAAAAAATCATCAGCAGAAGAATTTACCATACATTGACAGAGTCAAAGAACGGTGCAGGTGCAGTGCCGATCAGAGGTAAGAAATGCTGGATCAATATTGCTCACGGTGTAAGAAATACAGCAGCAGGACTTCGTTATGTTCTCTATGTATTTGGAACTGACTTAAATGATCCGTCCAAAGTGATCGCTGAGCCATCCGGTGTATTCCTTGTTCCGCTTGGAAAAGAAAGAGTCGGAGATGTTTCCAACGTAGTATTCACAAACGGTGCCATCGCAAAAGATAACGGAGATGTTTACATCTATTACGCATCCTGCGATACAAGAATGCATGTGGCAACTACAACTATTGATAAACTGGAAGACTATCTGTTCCACACACCAAGAGATCCACATCGTTCTCCGGACTGCGTAAAACAGCGCTGTGAACTGATCATGAACAATACTTATCAGCGCTGGTGCGAGGATGAGTACTTTGACGCAGACACAAGAGCTGAGTTAAAAGCAATCGCAGATGATCCTCAGGAGATCAAAGAGAGATTTTACAAAGATCTGGAATTCGGTACAGGCGGACTGAGAGGAATCCTCGGTGCCGGTACCAACCGTATGAACATTTATACAGTAAGAAAAGCAACTCAGGGTCTGGCAAACTTTATCATTAAAGAGAACGCACAGGCAAAGGGTGTTGCCATTGCATTTGACTCCAGACATATGTCACCGGAATTTGCAAAAGAGACAGCTCTCTGCATGGCAGCAAACGGAATCAAGGCTTACATTTTCCCATCCCTGCGTCCCACACCAATGCTTTCTTTCGCACTTCGTGAGTTAGGCTGTACAGCTGGTGTGGTAGTAACTGCAAGCCACAATCCGCCACAGTACAATGGATACAAAGTTTACTGGGAGGACGGCGCACAGATCACAGCTCCTAAGGACAAACAGATCATCACAGAAGTTCAGGCGATCACAGATTTCGCTCAGGTGAAGACGATGTCCGAGGAAGATGCAAAGGCAGCAGGTCTTTACGAAGTGATCGGTGAAGAAATTGATGACAAATATATGGAAGCTCTTAAGAAACTGGTTCTCCGCCCGGAAGCCATCAAAGAGCAGGCAGACAAGCTGAAGATCGTTTATACACCTCTTCACGGAACAGGAAACATTCCGGTAAGACGTGTACTGAAAGAACTTGGATTTAACAATGTTTATGTAGTAAAAGAGCAGGAACTTCCTGACGGAGATTTCCCCACAGTAAGCTATCCGAACCCGGAAGATAAGAACGCATTTACACTGGCCCTGAAACTTGCAGCAGAAGTGGACGCAGATATCGTTCTGGCTACTGACCCGGATGCAGACAGACTTGGAATCTATGCAAAGAATGAGAAGACCGGTGAGTACGAAAGCTTCACAGGAAATATGTCCGGAATGCTGATCCTGGAATACCTTCTTTCCCAGAGAAAAGAACTTGGCATGCTTCCGGAAAACGGTGCAGTTGTAACAACTATCGTTTCCGGAAAAATGGCAAGAGCCATTGCAAAAGAATATAATGTAGAGCTGATCGAAACTCTGACAGGATTCAAATATATCGGAGAGCAGATCAAATTCTTTGAGCAGAATCATGACCATGAATTCCTCTTCGGATATGAAGAAAGCTACGGCTGTCTGGAAGGTACCCATGCAAGAGACAAAGATGCAGTTGTAGCTGTTATGGCTCTCTGTGAGGCAGCAGCTTACTATAAATCAAAAGGAATCACTCTCTGCGAGCAGATGGAGAAGCTGTATCAGAAATACGGATTCTATAAAGAAAGCCTTTTCTTCCAGACCTTCCCTGGAGCAGAAGGAAAAGCAAAAATTGATGGTCTGATGGATGCGCTGAGAAATCAGCCTCCGAAACAGGTTGGTCCGTTCAAGGTAACTGCGCTTGAGGATTATAAGAAGAGCGTACGCACAGATATCGCAACAGGTGAAACCTCTGCACTGACACTTCCGGAATCCAATGTACTGTACTTTGAACTGGAGGATGGTGCATGGTTCTGTGTAAGACCATCTGGAACAGAGCCGAAGATTAAATACTATGCAGGCGTGAAAGGCGCAGACGCACAGGATGCTGAAGAAAAACTGGAAGCATTATCCAAGGCTGTTGTGGAACTTTAATTACATAAAAAACTTGAAATATCGGTCTGGCTAAGTAAAATAGCAGACAGATAGCAAAGAAAAAGGGCACGCAGGAGAATCTCTCAGGCGTGCCTGAAGTAAATGGAGGAAATTTACAAATGGCACTTTTAAAATTAAAACCAAGCTGTAAAGATTATCTCTGGGGCGGCACGAGATTAAGAACAGAGTTTGGGATTGAATATGACAGGGATCCTCTGGCAGAGTCCTGGGAGCTTTCCTGTCATCCGGACGGACCAAGTTATATCGTAAACGGAGAATATGCAGGGAAAACTCTGCAGCAGTATATTGATGAAAACGGTAAAGAGATTCTGGGAACTGACTGCCAGTCCTTCGAGCAGTTCCCGGTTCTGATCAAATTTATTGATGCGAAAAAAGATCTTTCCATTCAGGTACATCCGGACAATACTTACGCATTGAAAAATGAAGGACAGTACGGAAAGACCGAGATGTGGTATGTGATGGATGCGGCAGAAGGATCAAGCCTTTTCTACGGATTTGCAAAAGAAGTTTCTGAAGAAGAATTTGAGGAACGTATCCGCAATCATACTCTTACAGATGTTCTGAATAAAGTAATGATTCATAAAGGTGACGTACTTTTTATTGATCCGGGCACCATCCATGCCATCGGAGCAGGAAGCCTGATCGCTGAAATCCAGCAGAATTCCAATGTTACATACCGTGTTTACGACTATGGACGTAAAGGACCGGACGGAAAGGAGAGAGAACTTCATGTAGATAAGGCTCTCCAGGTAACCAAACGTGAGCCTGCAGCTACTGACAGGGATTTCGGACCACACGTTGCATCCTGCGAATATTTCACAGTAGACAAAGTGATCCTGGACGGACTGAGAAGAAAGAAACTGACAGGAGAAGCTGACGGCACTTCTTTCGTAAGTGTACTGGTTATGAGTGGTGCAGGTAGGATCACTGCAAGCGGCCAGACTATGGAAGTGAAGAAGGGTGACAGTATCTTTATCACAGCCGGTTCCGGCGAGTATGAGCTGGAAGGTGATATGGAGGTACTGCTTACCACTGTATGATCAGGTGATAAAGATGTATTTTCTATATTATTTTTCTAAAATGTCATAAGATGATGAAAAAAGCTTTTGCAAAACAATAGGATTTGCAGAAGCTTTTTTGTATTTTTTGGAAAACATACTACTTAGAGAATGTGAAATTCGGGGATTTCAGCAGAAACAGCCTTGCAATTTATTTTGAATACGTTATAATAAAAAAACGTAACGAACTAAGATTGGTTAGACCAATAACGGATAAATGTTTCCGAATCCTGAGGAAACGACAATAAGAGGAGACTGGAAATGAAATACGTAAGACAATTCTGGGTTATTTTACTGCTATCTGCAATGGGAGAGGCATTACATGTTCTGATCCCGCTTCCTGTACCTGCAAGTGTGTACGGACTGGTTATCATGCTGATCGCACTGGGAACACACATTATCAAACTGGATCAGGTCAAAGAAGCGGCTGAATTTCTCATAGAGATTATGCCGGTTATGTTTATCCCGGCAGGTGTCGGATTACTGACAGCCTGGGGCATACTGAAACCGGTATGTGTGCCGATCATTCTGATCACAGTGATCACCACAGTTGTGGTAATGATTGTGACGGGTCGTGTCACACAGGCAGTTATTCGTATGGACAGAAAGAAAGGACAGAAAAGATAATGACACAATTTATGAGTAATTCCCTGTTTTTTGGCGCAGCGATCAGCCTGATCGCATATGAGGCAGGACTTCTTTTGAAAAGAAAATTTAAGATGGCAATTTTTAATCCGCTTCTGATTGCGATCATTGCGGTAATAGCGGTACTTTGTTTACTGCATATTGATTATGACACCTATAATCAGAGTGGTCAGTATATCAGCTACCTGCTCACACCTGCAACTGTCTGTCTGGCAGTTCCGCTGTATCAGCAGATGGAACTTTTGAAAAAGAATCTGAAAGCCGTAATCATAGGAATTGTTTCCGGTGTACTTGCCAGTCTGGTCAGTGTGCTGATTCTTGCAAAGCTGTTCAGCCTGAGTCATGAGCAGTATGTAACACTTCTTCCGAAGTCTATTACCACAGCAATCGGAATGGGGGTTTCCGAAGAACTGGGTGGTATAGTAACGATTACAGTTGCAGTTATTATCATTACCGGTGTTCTTGGAAATATGATCGCAGAGACTGTGATCAAACTGGCACATATCGAAGAACCCATCGCAAAAGGTCTGGCACTTGGAACTTCTGCCCATGCCATCGGTACTGCCAAGGCAATGGAGCTTGGTGAAATAGAAGGTGCAATGAGCAGTCTTGCAATTGCAGTGGCCGGTCTGCTGACCGTTGTAGGAGCATCTGTGTTTGCCCAGTTTATGTAAGTAATATAGGGGACTGTCATGTTAAGGAACTTAAGCAGGACTTAAGGAATTAACATGGCAGTTATTTTTTGCAAACAAATGTTCGAAAAGTACTTTCATTTTAGGATAAGGTGTGGTATTATACTTGAAAAGAGAATATATGTTCGGAAAATATGTTCGATATAAGACTTAGGAGGGCAATGAGATGACAAATACAGCAAGCACCACACATAGAACAGGAAGAAAAGAAAGCCGCAAGCTTTCCAGAACAATGGCAGTAATTCTGGGACTGATCGTAACACTGGAGGTAATGATCGCCGGTGGGATGATCTTTAATATTGATTTTCACTCTGCTGATACGATTGCGGTGATCCTGGGATTTTTAGTTTTATATTCGGGAGTTGTTGCAGTACTGACTGATAATTGAGGTTGCTGTCCGGCATATTATGATGTAACATGTCATATATAATATTCATTCATGAAATAATGTACTCTCGGAATAAAGACTCCAAGAATACATAATATAGGTAAAGGGGAAAATATGACGGTAAAATCAAGATTGCTGGAAATGTTGGAGAAGTATAAAGGAGAAGTGATTTCCGGAGAGCGGATTGCAGGTGAGCTGGGCTGTACCAGGGCGGCAGTATGGAAAGCAGTGAAATTGCTCAGGGAGGACGGATATACCATAGAGGCAGGACCTAATAAGGGTTATATGCTGGCAAAGGATACAAATCGGTTGTCCCAGGAGGGAATCCGTCTGTTTCTGGATGATCCGGAGGTTAAAGTAGATATTTATGATGAGCTGGAATCTACAAACCAGACGGCCAAGAAAGAAGCGATGATAGGAAAGGCAGGACATGGAGCCTTTGTAATTGCCAGAAGTCAGACTGCGGGCAGAGGACGCAGAGGGCGGGAATTTTATTCCCCTGCAGATGCCGGGCTTTATATAAGTGTGATCCTGAAACCCCAGGGAACCCTACAGGACAGCTTACTGATCACAACAGCGGCAGCAGTGGCAGTCTACAGAGCCGTTGCGCAGATCTGTGGAATCCAGCTTGATATTAAATGGGTTAATGATCTGTTTTATAAAGGAAAGAAAGTCTGTGGAATCCTCACAGAGGCTGTCACAGATTTTGAAGGTGGAAATATTGAGTTTGTGGTAGTTGGTATAGGATTGAACCTCTACCTGGATCAGGAGAAACTGCCGCAGAAATTAAGAAGTATAGCTGGAGCTCTTTATGAGACAAAAGAAGATGCAGAACGGACAGACCGTAATCAATTGACAGCAATGATTGTGAACGAGCTGCGAAAAGAGACAGCAGATCTGAAACTATCTCCGGATTATGTGACACATAACATGATCCCGGGACATCAGATCACAATTACAGACGGAACCTCTTCCAGGCAGGCATTTGCGTTGGAGATATGCAGGGACGGAAGGCTGAAAGTACGGGAAGAGGATGGGCAGGAAACAATATTGTCTTTTGGGGAAGTTTCGGTGACTATATAGCTATATGGAAAATTGTATTGTTTTCCCAACTGCTATAAAAATGAGATTCAGATTTGCGGGTAATGTACAATCGCAAATCTGAATCTCATTTTGGGTTCAGGGTTAATTGGTACTGTTATCAGTATCCTTGAGCTCTTCGGAAATTTCTTCTTTTAATGATACAGGATGGCTGCTGGTGTCTGTTGTATCAGTAGTATTTGCAGAAGTTTCAACATTTTCTACATTTCTCATATCCTGCTGGTACGGACGATATGGTGTCCAGTAATGTTCTTCCTCATCGGAACTGTCATGGTGTTCTTCATCCAATGCATCCTTCTTGCGGGTGAGAATATAAATTCCTGCAAAAATGATAGTAGCTGCAATTACGAGCTGTGGCAGATGATATGTGAATCTACCGATAATATCAGCCAGATAGCCGGGTAAGATCATATAGAGGAAATCCATCAGGTTGTTCCACAGAATAGAAGCACCAAGGAAAATCAGCAGAATCGCGGTTAAATTTCTGTGATGTTTAAGCAGGGAACTGATATCTCCTGTCAGTTCATCCATATGAAGAACATAGGAATCTTCTATGGAATAAAACTCTTCCTCAGAAAGAGATTTCAGGTTGTGCACATTAAAGAAACTGTAGAACCAGATGATCGGGATCAGAAACACAAGCCAGTCCATTCCGGTACATGCTCCAATGGCAAAGACACCCCAGAATAAGAACATAATACTGATACCCTGTTTTTTGAATCCCATATACATTTCTCCTGCGCCTGGAATCAGGGAAAAGATAAAAAGCCAGAATCCATGTTTTTGTTTTTGCATACTTTTATTTGCCTCCATTCATTAATTTGCTGGAAAAATCACTGATATATTTTATAAAAGAACTGGTGCCATCACCAATGTTCTGGCCAAGTTCTCTGGTGAACTGGTAGAGCCTGCCGTCTTCATGTTCGGGCAATGTTTTGTTTATCTGAGAGGAAGTATCCTGATGTAAGGAAGTGAAATCCAGGTTGGGGATACTGAATAAAAGCAGCAGGGCAACTATCACACCGGCAGCAGTCTGAAGACTGTAATGGAGCAGCTGCATTTTGCGGGATGCTTTATTTGCTGCCCGGGCAAGCTGTACTTCACCGGAGTCTGCTTTGGTCAGAATCTGTTCTATCAGATAGGAAGGAGCAGTATCAGTACTGCTGTCTTCCTGTTCCATCATCTGATCCAGACAGAAATCGCAGTGATCAAGATGTGACAGAAATTCAATGACTTCCTGTGTGTTCATATTTCCGTTGTCAAATTCTATTAAATCCTTCTTATCAATATGCATCTAATCACCCCTTTCAAGCATATTTTTCAGCATTGCCCTTGCTCGATAGAGCTGTGTCTGAACTGTTTTCGGATTTTTTCCTGTCTGTTGTGCAATTTCAGGTACTGACAGTTCCCTGCAGAAATGTGCGTAAGCGACTTCTTTGTAGGGACTTTTCAGCTGCATGCACAATGCTTCTACATGAGTATTGGATGCAGCTTTCATGTATTCATCCTCGGGAGAGGATTGCCGGTCCGGAATCTGGGAAAAGTAGGTGTCTTCTGTTGGAATACTTCGCCGCCCGGCAGCTTTCAGATAGTCCAGGCATTTTCGGATAGCAATCTTGCTTAGCCAGGCTTTTTCATAAGTGCCGTCAAAACGGGACAGGTTTTTATAGGCAGACAGAAATACTTCCTGAGTAAGATCTTCGGCATCAAATGGATTGCCGATAGATTTCAGGCAGATCGAATATATTAAGTTCTGGTATTGCTTAATCAGATATTCCAGATATTGCTTTTCTGTGATCATTACTGTCTCCTTTGTCCCTATTCATTTAATTATAACGCAGAAGAGGGAGGAATGGATTCATATCTTAGAAAAGTTTTAAAGAAACTATAATGGATGTAATGTTACTGAGGACGGTGTGAATAATAACGATGTGCTTGCATGATTAATATCTTCTATAGATAGTCTTGATAAGTAGATAGTTTTGCTCTATACTTGAGGACAAATGAGAGTACATACTCTAAGATAGTCCGTAAAAGGAGAATAACAAACAATGACAGAGACAAGACGTTTATATTATGAAGATGTATATAAAAAAGAATTCACAGCAACCGTTGTAGAGTGCAGAGAGCGGAAAAAAGGCTACGCAGTGATCCTGGATGAGAGTGCTTTCTATCCGGAAGGCGGCGGTCAGCCGAGTGATGTAGGAACTCTGGGTGATGCGAATGTAACAGAGGTTCATGAGAAGGATGGTGAATTGCTCCATTATACGGACAAGGCTCTGGAAGTGGGTGTGAAGGTTGAAGGAAAGATTGACTGGGCACGTCGTTTTGATCTGATGCAGCAGCATTCGGGGGAGCATATGGTCAGTGGTATTATCCATGCAAAGTATGGTTATGATAATGTAGGTTTCCATATGGGAGGTGATGTGATCACTGTAGATCTGAATGGTATGCTGGATGAAGCTCAGCTGGCAGAAATCGAGCAGGAAGTGAATGAGAGAGTCTGGGAAGATAAAGAAGTACAGATCACTTATCCGACTGCAGAGGAACTTCAGGCTCTGGATTACAGAAGCAAGAAAGAACTGACCGGACAGGTTCGTATCGTGACTTTCCCGGGAGTGGACGTATGTGCATGTTGTGGAACTCATGTAACTCATACAGGGGAGATTGGAATGGTGAAACTTCTCTCTGTAGTGAAGTTCCGTGATGGTATCCGTATGGAGATGATCTGCGGTAAACGTGTTCTGGATTATCTGAATATGGTAAATGAGCAGAACCACCAGATTTCCGTAAAGCTTTCTGCAAAGATGGAAAAGACAGCAGATGCAGTACAGCGTCTGCAGGATGAGAACTTCCGCCTGAAAGGACAGGCAGCCCGTATGGAGGAAGAAATGTTCCAGGCAGAGGCAAAGAAGTGGGAAGGTGCAGGAAGTGTCCTGATCTTCAAAGAGGGACTGGAAGCAGATTCTGTACGTAAACTTGCAGATGCAGTGATGAACACCTGCCAGGGATGCTGCGCAGTATTTTCCAAAAATGAAGATGGAAGCTATAAATATGCAATGGGTGAGATTGACGGAGATCTTCGCCAGTATACAAAAGAAATGAATGCTGCATTAAATGGAAGGGGCGGCGGAAAGCCATTCTTTGTGCAGGGGTCTGTACAGGCAACAGAGATGGAAATCCGTAATTTCTTTGAGAAATAGTTTAGGAGCTGAGCAGTCTGTATGCAGATAATATGTGATGCAATATGTTTCTGCATAGGGAGTGTGGATAGCAGGATAAAAGGTATAAATCAGAGGAAAAGAGCAATGTTTGGAGAATGTCATGCGCATATAATTATGGATGGTGTGAATTACCGTCAGGCAATTGATATGCATAAGAATGGTCCGGATGACCAGATAATAAGAGAGCATCTGAAAGCTTATCAGGACAGAGATATTACTTTTGTACGTGATGGTGGCGATGCACTGGGCGTTTCCGCGAGAGCGAAAGAACTTGCGCCGGAATACGGTATTGATTACCGGACTCCTGTATTTGCAATCCACAAAGAGGGACACTATGGTTCCATTGTTGGAAAAAGCTTTGCAACAATGCGGGAATTTCATGGTCGTGTGCTTGAGGCGATAAATGCAGGTGCGGATTTTATTAAGATCATGACTACAGGAATCATGGATTTCAATGCACACGGAGCTGTCACGGGAACACCGCTGGATGCGGCTGAAGTGAAAGAGATGGTACATATTGCACATGAAGAGGGTATGGCCGTGATGTCTCATACTAACGGGGACTATGGTGTTCAGGCAGCAGTGGAAGCCGGTGTGGACAGTCTGGAGCATGGGAACTACATGAATGAAGAAAGTCTTAACATGCTGGCAGAGAGTGATACAGTATGGGTTCCGACGCTGGTCACAGTGCGTAATCTTCTGGGTGACGGGCGTTATGCGGATGAAACGCTGAAGCCGATCATAGAATTTGCAGAAGAGAATGTCAGAAAGGCATTTAAACTTGGAGTAAAGGTTGCTCCGGGCAGTGACGCAGGGGCTTACTGGGTTTTTCATGGAAAAGGAATTCAGGATGAAATGAAATCGTTTACAGAAATTCTGGAAGAAAGTGATATTGTCTGTCACTGGCTTTCAGATGGTGAATCAGAAATTAAAAAGAAATTTATCAGACGGTAATAACAAAAGCAGTTCATTCTACAGCGTACAAACTGTAAATGGACTGCTTTTGGCTTATGCATACTGAATCTTGACTGCAGTATAAATATTAGAAGATTTTGATTTAGACGGATGGAAAGTAACACATACATAGTCGCCGTATTCCACACCGCTTTCAGTAAGATCCTGAGCGTTTTCAATGCGGAAAGTGTCGACTGCACCATCGTCGGTCTGAACGGTGATCGTATTAGCGGTGCTTCCGATGATAGTTCCGGTTGCTGTAAAGGAAATATGTTTATCATCGATTCCGGCAGGATTTTCTCCGGTTACGGCAATGATACGAATGCCCTCCAGAGTGTCCTCTTCCAGATTTCCAATATAAGTCACATTTGCATGAGAACCGGGAGCAATTCCGCCCTCAAAATAAGCGGGAATTGCAGACATATCAATGCTTAGCGGAGTATCACTGCCAGCAGGAAGAACCTGAAGAATATTCAGATTTACTGCCTGGATGGTTACCAGAAACTGTTTCTCACGGTTCGCAATCTGCTCCGGTGTCAGTGTAACTGTCGGTTCAGGTGTAGGTGTCGGATCCGGAATCTGCAGGTCTTTCAGGTCGGAAATACTTAGGACTTTCAGATGACTAGCGTTTAAAGACGCAGAGGAATCATCAGAAGTATCCGGAAATTCACCTTTAAAGGTAAGGTAGACCCAGTCGCCGGATTTGATGCCGTTCTGATAATATTGTTTCGTTCCGGTGATCGGGTAAGTAGCAGTTTTGCCTTTTTTATTTTTTATGGTGATCGTATTGGAGGTCAGAGATATGACCTGCCCGTGAGCAGTACGTTTCTTCAGTTTGTTCTTCTTGTGGAATTCATCCACTACTTTCAGAACACGAACACTGCTTGTATCTGTATTGGAGAGCTGTCCTTCATAAATAATACTGATCTCATCACCGGTGATCATTCCGCCTTTACACTCCAGTGTGGCGTTGGAAACATTGAATACATAAGATGCATCGTCTGTATTCAGGATGAGCTGGCTTCCGGAAAAATCCTGTAGAGTACCGGAAATCTCATCCATATAAACGCGGTCTTTGGATTCGGTTGTAGTGGTGGTATCAGTTGAAGAAGCGATTTCCCGGGCAGAAGTATCTCCGGTAGATGTAAATTGTTCCAGTACAGTTCCAGGGCTGCAGCCGGTCACAGAGAAAGTGAGAACGGTACAGACACATGCAGCAAGCAGTTTTTTCATAGTAAAGACAGGACCTCCGATAAATCATTCGTTTGAGCATTATTCCTGCCAGGTGCAGTGCAATGATCTCAAAACATAATTATTTATGAGAAGAGATATCATCTTCAGGCGGATCTGGGATAAAGTCAAAAATTTTCCGGTAGTTTTCCCATTCGTCATTGTCTTTGGCAGGAGTAGATATCAGGCCGGTACATTCTGTACAGGCGTTGGTATTCAGGTAATTATCATAACATACATTGTAAGGATTTTGGCAGCTATTTTTACGCTTTTCTGACATTTTTTACCTCCATGATTATAGCAGATGTGATCCATCTGTCTGTATAATGGATAGTATTAGTATATGCGGTTATTTTATGTGAGTTTTTTGTCCGCTGTTTAAGGAAAACTGCGAAAGAGTTATTGGGTTATGGAGAAGTAGTAAAACGGATTACGAATATCTGACAGAACTGATAAGATTCTGGGAAGTGTGCTGCTGTGAGCAGACAGTAACTGGTTTTCGTGAAATATGTACAATAAACAGACTATAAATTTGACAAAATAATAACGAAAAATATATTGAAATTTCTATGGATTGTGATATAATTTCGATAAATAAATAATAGCGAAGTAGGATTTTATGCGTCAAGTGTTCACAGGCTGGGGAGTCGCCGTGAAACGAAAAGTAGAAAGCGTGCTGCTTACGATATGATTTCCGCACCCGTTGCTACATATGAGGACATCTCATAATGTGGAGGGATTATTATTTATGGTAACTACTCTATTTTTTAAACACATTATGGAGGTGTTTTTATTATGCAGAAAAAACAATATTGGAATGTAAAAACATTGGTGTTCATGGCTCTTCTGATCGCCATGCATCTGGTACTCACACGAGTTCTGGTGATTGATCTCGGTGCATACCGTATTTCTGTAGGAAGTGTAAGTACAATTCTTGCAGGTCTGTGGCTTGGCCCGGTAGCTGGTGGTGTCTGTGGATTATGTGCAGATATCATCGGATGTTTTATGAAAGGATATGCAGTAAACCCGTTTATTACAGTTGCAGCAGTTCTCTGGGGCGTTCTTCCTGCTCTTGCAAAACCGTTATTTGCAAACAAGAAGAAAACAGGAAAGACAGTTGGCATCTGCGTATCTATCGTAGTAACAGCGGTTCTCAGCTCTCTGGTATTTACAACAGCAGGACTTGTAATTATGCTTGGATATAACTTCTACGCGATCATGCCTGGAAGACTGGTACAGTTCGCAATCATGATCCCGATCTACTGTGTACTGACCTGCCTGCTGTATTTCAGCCCGCTGACAGCAATGGTTGTTGAGAATGCGGCACCTGCAGTGCTGAAGAACAAAACCGTATAATTGAGATAGAATTAAGACTTGAATAATGGACTGATAAGATAGTTAAGAAAACATGGTTTTGCGCGGACTATGTTAATTACATATCAATCGATTCCCCGAAAAAGAAGAAAGTTATGATATAAAAAGACAGACTCATTGTAAAGTAAAATATGAAGTACTTTACAGTGAGTCTGTTTTTATTATATTCTGAAACTTAATCAAATCAAGTAAATCTTCTGCTTCAATTGTGAAAAGCAATGAACAGTGGGCGGGGACATGCCTGCCATGATCAGAGCATTTTATTTTTCTGGTGGATAGTTACCATTCTCATCCGGCTGTACACGGAACCAGTAAGTATAAAGTTGGTTGAATCCGAGCGATTTGTACAGTGCACGGGCATTGTCATTTCCCTCTACAACCTGAAGGTATGCATTCTGCGCACCTTTCTTTATCCCTTCTTTCAGAAGTCCGGTACAGATCTGGCGTGCATAGCCGTGTTTGCGATATTCTTCTTTTACATGGATGGCATAGATCCCGATGTAATCTCTGTCCAGAATGCCGAGTCCGGTTGCAATGATCTGGCCGTCCATACGGATGCAGGCGCAGATAGTTTCTTTGAGGATCGCCTGATACATGGATGGAACGACTTTGCGGTGAACGGGGTTGGTAGTGTTCTTTAAGCGAAACAGACTTTCAATCCATTCAGATGGAATGTTATCGTAGAACGTTACGTCCGGATACGGAGCGTCCAGACGCGCGGCATTCATGCTCATCGCCATGACATTGGTGGTATGCTGGATGGCATATCCACGGTTCTCCAGAACATAATCAAAGTCAGGAGAAACAAGAGGGCTGATCTTAAATACAGCCGGTGTTCCCAGGCGTTTATATACGCTTTCGCAGTATGGGATTTTCTCTCTCCATGTAAGAGTAGAATTGCCGAATTGCTCTACGCTATTGGTTCTGTGTGTATAAAAATAAGAAAATCTCAGGATCCAGCCGTCATACAGTTCCATCTTGTGAGACGGCCAGGCGTTCAGAGACATATCTTCAATCTGTTTAATTGTAGTTTCCATAATATAAGGAAGACTCCTTTCAATATGAGTCCGCAAATGCATGTTTATGCATGAAGATGCCATAACGGTTCTCTGTTATAGAAAACTTACAGAAATCCACAGGCATGCAAAAGTGTCTTTTTAGAATTATACAGAGTTTAGAAACGATGTGCAAGAAAACTTTCGTTTATTATAATATTCGTTATGAAGCACTTTGCCGGGCGTGAAGTGAACAATCATTTATCCGGCGATTGTCTCCAGAACGAGGGAATATAATTTACGGGCAAGCAATTCATGTCCATGGGCGGTAAGATGAATGCCGTCTATAGTAATTGCATCAAATCCCTGTTCAGCTGCTATTTTATTCAGATCATCATGCAGTGGCACAAATGGCAGCCGGTATTTTGCAGCAAGATTCTGGATAAGGTCAGACATGGTACGAACATGTGGAATCCATGTCTGATATTCTTCCGGATGCGGAAAGATAAATGGCTCCATAAGGATTACCTGTCTGGCATCTGCAATGAGCAGCTTCAGCAATTCATCGTAATGCTCAGAGAATTCTGCCATCATTTGTTTCTGCTGAGAAGCAGTGCGGTTTGTATTCATCATCAGCCCGATATCATTAATGCCGATCAGCAGCGTTACAACAGGAGAACGGTGCAGGGAAATCCGGTGCTGGCGGATATTGTCCAGGACTCTTGATATGGTGAAGCCATCGAATCCGTAGTTTTTAATTTGTACTGTATTTGATAAAAACGATCTGGAGTTGTCAGAATATGAATTTGGCCGTCTGCCGGGAATTTCTTTCTGAAACATTTCTGCAAGCATCTGCACATATCCATTCCCCAGAGGAAAATCATCGAGTAAATGACCGCAATCGGTAATGCTGTCTCCAAGACAAATGATCTGCATAGTATAACTCCCTTTTATATTTTTTATATAATAGTGAATGCTGATTTAAATAAATGCTGATATAAATAAATGGTATTACCAATCTATAAATTGGTAAGTGACGTAATATAAAATTTATATAAAAACTATATAAAATAATATCATCGCTTCACAGTTCAGTCAACGAAAAATAGCCTTTTTCCGTGAAAATGCACTATTGTAATTGAGAAAAAAAGTAAAATTAAAAAAAGAAATGGTTACAATGCACAAAAGAACAATCTTTTTTTGTCTAAAACAGTCAAAATGATTGTTGACTTTTTAACAGATTCGAATATAATAATCTCAAAATCTTGAATCGCTGAAAGAATTTATGAAACTTTTAGAAAGATTTTATATTTCTCACGGATCATATATATGGTCAGGAGCTTTCAGACTTTCGACTAAACTAAGACATCTGAGACAGACAGCAGGTAAGGACATCACAGACGGGCTTCAGGAAGAGACATCTAAGGCAGGCAGCAGGTAAAGACAGCAGGGACAGACTTCAGGAAGAGGCATCTAAGACGGACACCGGGGAAAGACATCTGAGACGGACATGATAAGAGAGTGCGAATGTCTTTCAGCGATTCAAATAGAAAAAGGAGGGAAAAGAAACGGGTAATTTAGCAAGCACGTTAATGGAAGAACTTCAATGTAAGACAGTTTTTACCATACCAGTGTTTGGAGGAATACCGATTGCAGAATCAGTAGCAGTGACATGGATCATCATGGCAGTGCTTTTAATTTTGTCATTGGTGCTCGTAAGAAACCTGAGTGTGGAGAATCCCGGTAAGAAACAGCTTCTCCTGGAAGCAGGCGTCGGTTTTCTTCATGATTTCTTTAAGGATATCCTTGGAGAAGAGGGAAAAATGTATATTCCCTATCTGATGACGGTTGTCATTTACATTGGAATAGCAAACATTTTCGGTGTGTTTGGATTTGTACCGCCTACAAAGGATTTGAACTGTACCATCGGTCTGGCAATTACAAGTATTTTCCTGATCGAGTATGCAGGATTTCACAAGAAAGGTCTGAAAGGTTTTCTTAAGAGCTTCGCAGAGCCGTCACCGGTTATGTTGCCAATCAATATTCTTGAGATCGCCATTCGTCCGACATCACTTTGTATGCGACTTTTTGGTAATGTATTAGGAAGCTATGTGGTCATGAAACTCCTCGAGTTTATATGCCCGGCGATTCTTCCTATCCCATTCAGCCTGTACTTTGATTTCTTTGACGGATTCATCCAGGCTTATGTATTTGTATTCCTGACTTCACTGTTCATTAAGGAAGCCATCGAATAAATAAGAATTACTGTTTATCTGTTTTTACATAAATTCAAATTACATAAACAACGACAGAAAAAAACAGTGATAAACTGTTATCCGCAATCGCGATATAGAAGAGGATAGCAGTTCACAAAAAGAGATTTGTAATATTTAGTTTATTCTAGTTGAACAACAGGAGGAAAAAGTTATGTTAGTAGCTATCGGAGCAGCAATCGCAGTTATGACAGGTATTGGAGCAGGTATTGGTATTGGTATGGCAACATCCAAAGCAGTAGAAGCAATCGCAAGACAGCCGGAAGCAGAAAGCAAGATCAGTAAAGCACTTCTTTTAGGATGCGCCCTTGCCGAGGCAACAGCTATTTACGGTTTCGTTATCGGTCTTCTGATCGTTATCATGCTTGGCTAATTGATGGATAAAGAATAAGTAGAAAGGCAGGTGGGACCGGTGATTGAAATTAATATCAACGTGGTCTTTACGATTATCAACCTGATTGTTCTTTATCTTTTAATGAAAAAGTTCTTATTTGGTCCGATCCTCAATGTGATGGAGCAGAGAAAAAACATGATCGACCAGCAGTTCGCAAGTGCCAAAGATACAGAAGAACAGGCATATGAACTGAAAGGTAAATATGAAGATGCACTGAAATCTGCGAAAGACGAATCCATGCGTATTGTAAATGCAGCAAAGGATGAGGCAAAAGTACAGGCTGAGCGTATTGTAAAAGATGCAAATACACAGGCCGGCGCAATGCTTGACAAAGCAAAGGCAGATATTAAGACAGAGCAGGAAAATGCTATGAAAGCTATGGAAAGCAGAGTGGCAGAGATCGCGCTGGATGCAGCCTCAAAGATCATGGGAGAGAAAAACAGCAGTCAGCAGGATTTGTCCCTTTATGACCAGTTTATAAAAGAGGCAGGTGATTCCAATGACGGAAACAAGCATTAATTATGCAAAAGCATTATATGAGCTTTCTGTCCCGGAAGAAGCTGTTTTGGAGACAGAAAAGATTTTCAGGAGTACCCCACAGTTAAAGGGGGCTCTTGAGAATCCGCTGGTTTCTTTAAAAGAAAAAGAACATGTAATTGACAGAGTCTTCCCACAGGAGATGAAAAATTTCCTGAAGGTGACCTGCAAATATCAGAAAATCAGCAGCATTTATGATATCCTGGAAACATATGGCGATTACAGCCGCAAGCAGAAAGGTATCCTGAAAGCTGTTCTCACATATGTAACAAAACCGGAAGAAGCCCAGAAAGAGAAGATGGAAGATTTCCTTCGCAGGGAATTCGGAGCAAAGGAAGTAATCCTTACTCTCAGAGAAGACAAATCTTTGATCGGAGGCTTCATTCTTTCTGCCGGAGACAAAGAGTTCGACTGGAGTCTCCGCGGACGTTATAACAATTTAAGACAGAAATTGACACGGAGGTGAATAAAAGTTGGCTGCAATGAATCCAGATGAAATCATTTCGATTCTGAAAGAAGAAATTAAGAATTATGACGAAATCAGCAAGGACCAGGAAGTAGGAACAGTCATCTCCGTAGGAGATGGTATCGCCACGGTACATGGTATTGATCATGCTATGTATGGCGAGGTTGTAACCTTTGAGAATGGTCTGAAAGGTATGGTTCAGGATATCCGTGCAAACAGCATCGGATGTATCCTGTTCGGTAAAGATACAGGAATCAAAGAAGGAACAAAGGTGGCAAGAACCCAGAAACAGGCAGGTGTGCCTGTAGGTGACGCTTTTATCGGAAGGATTGTAAATGCTCTGGGAGCACCGATCGATGGTAAAGGCGAGATCAAGGCAGATGGGTATCGCCCGGTAGAGAATCCGGCACCTGGGATCATTGAGAGAAAATCTGTAACAGTTCCGTTGGAAACAGGTATTCTTTCCATTGACTCCATGTTCCCGATCGGCCGTGGCCAGCGTGAGCTGATCATCGGTGACAGACAGACAGGTAAGACTTCCGTTGCACTGGATACCATTCTGAACCAGAAAGGCAAAGATGTAATCTGTATCTATGTTGCGATCGGACAGAAAGCTTCCACAGTAGCTAAGATTGTATCTACTCTGGAGAAACACGGTGCTATGGACTATACAACAGTATTCTCCTCTACAGCCAGTGACTGTGCACCGCTCCAGTATATTGTTCCTTATGCAGGTACTGCACTTGCTGAGTACTTCATGTATAAGGGAAAAGATGTATTAATGGTTTATGATGATTTATCCAAGCATGCAGTTGCATATCGTGCACTGTCATTGCTTCTGGAACGTTCACCGGGACGTGAGGCTTATCCTGGAGATGTATTCTATCTCCATTCCAGATTACTGGAGCGTTCCAGCCGTCTTAATGAAAAGGCCGGCGGTGGTTCTATCACTGCACTTCCTATCATTGAGACACAGGCAGGTGACCTTTCCGCATATATTCCTACAAACGTTATTTCCATCACAGATGGTCAGATCTTCCTGGAGAGTGATCTGTTTAACTCCGGTATGCGTCCGGCGGTTAACGTAGGTCTTTCCGTATCCCGAGTTGGTGGTGCTGCACAGGCAAAAGCCATGAAGAAAGCAGCAGGAAGTGTCCGTATCGATCTGGCTCAGTATCGTGAGATGGAAATCTTTACACAGTTCAGTTCTGATCTGGACGAGGCTACAACTCAGCAACTGAAATACGGAAGCGGACTTATGGAACTTCTGAAACAGCCGCTTTCAAGCCCGTTAAGTCTTCATGAACAGGTCATCACTCTTTGTGCGGCAACACACAAGGCAATGATGCACGTGGAAACCAAGAAGATGAAGAAGTATCAGAGAGATATGCTGGACTACTTTGACAGTGCTTATCCGGAAATCGGAAGAGAGATCGAGGAGAAGAGACAGCTTCCGGATGAACTGGCAGAAAAGATCGTGAAAGTGGCAGAAGAATTTGCAGATAAGAGCAGGTAGGTGTTGATATGGGCAGTACGAAAGAGATTCAGACTCGAATGAAAAGTATTCAGGACACCATGAAGATCACCAATGCCATGTATATGATCTCTTCATCCAAGATGCAGAAGGCCAAAAGAATCCTGTCTGATACAGAGCCGTATTACTATAATATGCAGGCAGCTATTTCCCGAATCCTGCGTCATATGCCGGATACAGAGCATCCTTTTTTCAGTATCCGTCATAAGATTGCGGAGGAAGACCGTAAGATCGGCTGTATCGTAGTTACCGGTGATAAGGGTATGGCAGGTGCCTATAACCATAATATCCAGAAAATGACAGAACAGTTTATGGCAGAGCATGAGCACTGCAAGCTTTATGTGCTGGGTATGGTAGGCCGTCAGTATTTCACGAAGAAACATATGGATATCGCAGAGAACTTTCCATATACAGTACAGAAACCGACCATGCACAGAGCGCGTCTGATCTCAGAGGAGATTGTCAGAGCGTTTCTGGACAGAGAACTGGACGAAGTACGTATTTTCTATACGGAGATGCAGAGTGCAGTTGCCATGGAGCCGGTGAATATGCAGCTTCTTCCATTGAAGAAAGCAGAGTTCCTGCCAAATCAGGCAATGCTTGCGGATATGCCACAGGAGGAAATCGTGCTGTCACCATCAGCCGATGTACTTCTGAATACCATGATCCCAAATTACCTGACCGGTCTGATCTATGGATGTCTTGTAGAAGCGTATGCCAGTGAAAATAATGCCAGAATGATGGCAATGCAGTCCTCTACGGACAGTGCAAAGAAGATGCTCAGGGAATTATCCATTGAGTACAACCGTGCGCGTCAGGCTGCCATCACACAGGAAATCACTGAGATTGTCAGCGGTGCAAAAGCACAAAAAAGGAAGTGACGACGATGAACAAAGGTAAAATTGTACAGGTTATGGGACCTGTTGTAGACGTTGTTTTTGAAGATGGAAATCTTCCTGAGATCAAGGATGCCCTTGAGGTAGAGAACAACGGTAAAAGATGTGTAATGGAAGTTTCCCATCATCTGGGAAACAATATGGTACGCTGCATTATGCTGAGCGCAAGCGAAGGCTTACAGCGTGACAGAGAAGTCATCGCCACAGGAAGCGGCATTAAGGTTCCTGTAGGTGATAAGACACTGGGACGTTTATTTAACGTACTTGGTGATACAGTAGATGATGGTCCTTCCCTTGAGGGAGAACAGAAATGGGTCATCCACAGAGATCCGCCGGATTTCGAACATCAGAAACCGGCTGTAGAAATCCTGGAAACAGGTATTAAGGTTATCGACCTTCTTGCACCATATGCCAAAGGTGGTAAGATCGGTCTGTTCGGTGGTGCCGGTGTTGGTAAGACAGTCCTGATCCAGGAGCTGATCCAGAACATTGCCACAGAGCATGGCGGATATTCCATTTTCACAGGTGTTGGAGAGCGTTCCCGTGAAGGTAACGACTTATGGTCAGAAATGAAAGAGTCCGGCGTTCTTGAAAAAACAGCCTTAGTGTTCGGACAGATGAACGAGCCGCCGGGATCCCGTATGCGTGTTGCTGAAACCGGACTGACAATGGCCGAATACTTCAGAGATGAAGAACACAGAGATGTGCTTCTTTTTATTGATAATATTTTCCGTTTCGTACAGGCTGGTTCCGAGGTTTCCGCCCTTCTTGGACGTATGCCTTCAGCCGTAGGTTATCAGCCAACACTGGCTACTGAGATGGGTGAACTTCAGGAACGTATCGCTTCTACTAAGGATGGTTCTGTAACATCTGTACAGGCTGTCTATGTACCTGCCGATGACCTGACTGACCCGGCTCCTGCAACTACATTCGCTCATCTGGATGCAACAACCGTTCTTTCCAGAAAGATCGTAGAGCAGGGTATTTATCCGGCCGTTGACCCGCTGGAATCTACTTCCCGTATCCTGGAGCCGGATGTTGTAGGTGAAGAACATTATGAAGTAGCACGTAAAGTACAGGAAATCCTTCAGAAATATAAAGAACTTCAGGACATCATCGCTATTCTTGGTATGGAAGAGCTTTCTGAAGAAGATAAGAGCACTGTATTCCGTGCAAGAAAGATCCAGAAGTTCCTTTCCCAGCCGTTCCATGTAGCTGAGAACTTCACTGGTATCAAGGGTAAATATGTTCCTCTGAAAGAAACCATCCGTGGATTCAAGGCAATCGTTGATGGTGAGATGGATCAGTATCCGGAAAATGCTTTCTTCAATGTTGGTACAATTGAGGATGTCATCGAGAAAGCAAAAACTGAGATGGGTCAGGAGTAATTGCTGAGAGGGAGTACTTGATATGGCAGATACATTTGGTCTTGAGATTTATGCCAGTAATAAGCTGGCGTTTGCAGGACGTGCCAAAACTCTGACAATTCCGGCTGTTGACGGAGAGCAGGCTTTTCTGGCACAGCATGAGAATATTGTTGCGGCTATTATTCCGGGCGAGATGCGTTTCGAGGAAGCAGATGGTACGAAACATGTTCTGGCAGTGAGCAGTGGTTTTGTAGAGATGATCAATAACCGTGCAAAAGTATTCTGCTTAACTGCAGAGAGCCCGGAGGAGATTGATATCCGCCGTGCGCAGGAAGCGAAAGAAAGAGCTGAGGAGCAGATGAGACAGAAGCAGAGTATTCAGGAGTATCATATGAATCAGCTGGCTTTGTCGAGAGCTATGGCACGACTTAGGGTTACGAGTCATAAAGAGATATAAGTACATTTTTGATAAATGGTACGAAAACCCCAAAGGGGACGCTTGAGCAGCGTCCCCTCTGGACACCCCTTGCGCTTTTTTTGGGGAGCGCAAGGTTTTTTTATGGGGAAAGTTGTTAACTTGGCGGATTCGCCAGGTTGGGTCAAAAAAGTCACCGCGTTTTGGCGGTGGCTTTTTTTCGGTATTGGTGAGTTGGAGATTGTGGGATGAGGTTCGCTTTGAAACACTAATGGATTGGATTTTGATATTTGTAAGGTGTTTGATTACATGGATTTTTTTAGAGTGTGGAAGTCCTTCATTGCCTGCCATCCGATTTTGGTGATTTTTTTTAGGTTGAGGGAGTTGGTTCCGGCTTGGCGGGGTTTGAAGGTGATGGGGAGGAAGGTTATTTTTTCTTTGTAGTATACGAAGTAGGTGGTGAGCATGATGTTGGGGAGGTTGTAGTTTTTGGGAAGGCGGTGGATGTATTTTTTTACCAGGTCTGTGCGCATCAGGCGGAAGGGGGCGTTGGCATCCGGGATTTTTACTCCGAAGATCAGGCGGAGGAGAAGGCAGACTGTGTTTTCTACGAATTTTCTGGATTTTCCGTCACCGCGGACTTTGCGGTTTCCTATGATGGCATCGTAGGTGTTTCTTTTTTTCCAGAAGGCTTCAAATTCGTCGGGGTTGGTCTGGCCGTCGGAGTCGGTCTGGAAGATATAGTCAGCTCTGTGTTCAATGGCGTAGCGGTAACCGTAGAGAACGGTGGAACCGTGGCCGCCGTTTGGCTTGGTCAGGGGGATTAGGAGAGGGCGGGCCTGTGCCAGTTTGCAAATTAGCTCATAAGTATTATCCTTGCTTCCATCGTTAATGATAACCAGACGGGATTGTCCCTCTTTGTTGTGGGACTTTACGATGGGATACCATTCACTGACTGTGCGTTCTATGTTTTCTGCCTCGTTGTATGCGGGAATTACGATAAATAATGAAGACATGTATGATTTCTCCTTGTTTCTGTTTCCATGTATCTGAGTGATTGTTGCATTTCTTTTATTATACCTTGATAGTGCTTTGCTGGCAACCGATATATAAATTTACTCTAGCTATTCTATGGCACAGTGTATTATACTTAACCCAAAGGATGGGAGGTTTTTTATGGTTACGATAAAAGAGATTGCCAGACAGGCAGGGGTAAGCACGACTACAGTTTCCAATGTTCTGCACAAGAAAAATGCCAGGGTTTCGGCTGAAACCATAGAGAAGGTGGAAAGGCTTCTGGCAGAAAATAATTATATTCCAAGACTGGGGCTAAATGCATTGACCAACCGGAGTTCCAGGATTATCTGTATTCTTATTACAACGCCGAAGTTTGCCAGAGGCTCTGCTTATGAGACACCATTTTACGGGAACATGCTGGGACACCTGGAGAGGCTTCTGAGAGAAAAGGGATATTATATTATGATTTTCTCGGATAAAAATGTAGAGGAAATTGAGAAGATGACAGTTGGCTGGAATGTGGACGGGATCATTACGATTTCTATGCCCTACAGACACCTGAAAAAAATAGCCGGCTTATCTGGAACACCCATAGTGTCTATTGATATGGATGAAATGCCGGAAGGGAATGAGATGTATTACCAGGTCACCTCTGAAGACAAAAAGGGCGGCAGAGAGATGGCAGAATATTTGATCAGACAGGGCGTAAAAAGAATCGTGTATCTGGCAAATGTAAATCATGGTGCGGATCATCTGCGTTTTCTGGGGGTAATGGAAGCAGTACGTGAGACAGACAGAGATGTTCTTCTGGAAGAGAGACGTCTGCCCGGAAATGATGCAGAACGAGAGAAATGTTATCAGGATTTTCTGAAATATGTGGGAACAGAGACGGCTCTGTTCTTTTCTGCAGATATTAATGCAGCAGAGATGATCTCTTTTCTACACAGGAATAAGGTGAAGATTCCTGAGGAAATTTCTGTGGCAGGTATGGATGATGATGTATTTGCCACCATTGTTTATCCCCGTCTGACTACAATCCGTGTAGATGTAGGAGAAAAAGCGGAAACTGCAGTGAATGTGCTGATGAAACTTATACACGGGGAAAAGTGTGAAAAGAATGTATATATGACAGGAGTACAGCTGGTGGAAAGGGAAAGTGTAAAAATTAAGCCATAAAAGAGGCTCCGGAGTACTGGGATTGGCAAAGTGACGAAAGTAAAAATTGTATATTTTTAACAAGCTAAAGTGGAGAAATAAGTAAAGATTACGAGAAAATTTAGATAAGATTCACAAAAACAGGTTAATTTGACTTTTTGCAGGTTATGTAGAAAACCTATAAAAATATACACAATAGAAGATGAAAATATGTTGACAATTCACATAAAGCGAAGTATATTAAATGCATAAGACAAACGAACGTTGCTGTTTGGGCAAAAGAGCAGCAAAAGTTGCAATAACTGAATAGAGGAGGACAGACAGATATGAAGAGAAAGAAAAAAGAATATCTGGAATGTGCGGCTTTTACAGTTCCGTCATTATTTCTTGTAATGCTGGTGTTTTATATTCCCTTTGTAATGAGTCTTTACTACTCACTGACAGAGTGGAACGGAATTTCCAAATCACCGAAATTTATCGGACTGGAGAACTTTAAGAAATTGTTCAGTGGTTCTTCAGATTTCCTGCAGAGCCTGATCTTTACCGGCAAGTATACCATTGTTTTCATGATCCTGGTAAATATTCTGGCACTGGCAATCGCAGTAGCTCTTGTACAGAAGATCCCGGTTGCGAACGTAATGAGGAGTATGTTCTTCATTCCGTATATCATGAGTATGACAATCGTAGGTTTCATCTGGAAATTTATTTTTTCACAGGGATTTGCAGCACTTTTTGAAAAAACACACCTGGGATTCTTAAATCTCAGCTGGCTGGGTGACAGTCATCTCGCATTCTATGCGGTGGCTTTTGTAGGTATCTGGCAGGCACTTGGTTTCTACATTGTTCTGTATATTGCAGGACTTCAGGCAGTTCCTACAGATGTGCTTGAGGCAGCAGAGGTAGACGGTGCTACTTCCTGGAAGAAATTTTTCAAGGTTACACTTCCTCTTCTGGGACCGTCCATTACAACCTGTGTATTTATGTCCCTGACAAATGCCGTTAAGGTATTTGATATTATCCTGGCACTTACCAAAGGTGGCCCGGGAGGATCTACATACAGTGTAACACTTGATATTTACAGAGAGGCTTTCCAGAATAACAATTATGGTCTTGGATCTGCCAAGGCACTGGTATTCTTTGTGATCATCCTGGTTATTACACAGCTGGTATTAAAAGCTATGCATAGCAGGGAGGTAGATTTATAATGACAATGGCCCAGAGAAAGAAAACGAAAAAGATAGTACTAACAATTGTAATGCTTATCCTGGCGTTGATCTATATTTACCCGGTATTTCTGATGGTGATCAACTCAGTGAAGCCCTTTGGCGAAGTTATCATGGATGTAATCGCACTTCCAAGTAAGATTGAATGGAGCAATTACACGTATGTAATGGACAAAATGCAGTATGGCAAGCTGTTTCTTAACAACGTGATCATTACCGTGATCGGTATTGTGGGAATCATCATATTTTCTTCTATGTCTGCTTATATCATCAGCAGAAAGAAAAACAAATATACCAGATTTGCACAGTTTATGATCACAACACCTATGCTGATCCCGTTCCAGACCATCATGATCACACTTCTGAAAGTTATGAACGTAGTAAATCTTTCCGGAAGCAAGGTAGGACTTGGAATACAGTACTGGGGATTCGGTATTCCCATGGCTGCATTTATTTATGGGAATTTCATGTCAACAATTCCCAAGGAGCTGGATGAAAGTGCATTTATCGATGGTGCAGGAACCTTCCGTACTTATCGTTCCATCATTTTCCCGCTTCTGAAATCTGTAACCTTTACAGTCATCGTAATCGATGTAATGTGGATCTGGAATGACTTCCTTCTTCCACTGCTTATGGTCAACAGTTCAAACGAGACCAAGACGCTGGTGCTTTCCGCTTATACATTTGTAGGCCAGTTCAATACACAGTGGCATTACGCAATGGCAGCTATGGTGCTGGCAGTACTTCCATCCATCATTATCTTTATCTTCCTGCAGAAGTACATTGTAGAGGGCGTTGTTGCAGGTGCAGTAAAGGGTTGATGATTTTATAATTACAATGTAAATGACCGGCTGGTTTCATGCCGGACAGAATAAAACCAAAATCAAAAGGAGGATTTTAAGATGAAGAAAAAACTGATCAGTGTAATGCTTTGTGCAGCAATGGCAACTACTATGTTTTCAAGCGTAGCAGTTCATGCAGAAGGTGACGACGAAGGCGAGATCTATATGTTTATCTCCCAGCCGGAGTATGCAGATGCCATCACAGCTCTTATTGATGAGTACAAAAATGTAGAGCCGGGTGTTACTATCAACTATGAGACAACACAGAACGATTATCCTACACTTTTAAAGGCAAAACTTAACTCAGGTGAGTGCCCGGATATCTTCTCCTCCACATCAGGAAAAGAAATCGAAACATATAAAGAATACTCTCTTGACCTTACAGGACAGCCATTAGTTGATGCTATGGACGACAATGTAGCAGCAGCTATGAAAGATGCCAACGGCGAAGGCTGTTATGGTATGGCGATCAAAGGAAACTATTTCGGACTGATCTACAACCAGGATCTTCTGGATAAGGCAGGCGTTGAAAAAGTTCCGGAAACTATGACAGAGTTAAAAGATTGTGTAGAGAAATTAAAAGCAGCAGATATTACACCATTTACAAGTGGATATGCTGAATGGTGGGTATTTAAACATGTATTCCAGCACTTTGCAGATGCAGCATCTGATGATGTGCAGAAAATGGTAGCAGGATTTGAAGATGGATCAGATTCTCTGGAAAATTATCCAATCCTTACAGATAACTTCTTTGAATTTATTGATCTGGTAAAGGATAACGGAGATCAGAAACCTCTGGAAACAGATTTAAGTGGTGAAGAAGCAGCACTTGCAGCTGGAAAAGCAGCTATTATGATTGGACAGGGCGCATGGGTTGAAAGTGATCTGATGAAGATTAATCCAGACCTTAAGATTACATTTGCAGGATATCCGGTAGATGAAGATGCTTCTCATTGCCAGGTTATCACAGGATCAGATCAGGCACTTCGTGTAAGCAAAGATTCCGAAAATCAGGAGATCGTTCTGAACTTCCTGAACTGGTGGTATACCTCTGACTATGGTAAAGCATGGTTCACAGATGTTGCAGGTGTAGTTCCGCCAATTAAGGGTGACTTTGATACAGAGTATGAAGTAATCAAACAGGGTTCTGCTTCCGTTGAAGAAAAAGGTGCGGCTCCTCTCGAAATAATTTACTCTACAGACAGCTTCCATCAGGCATTTGGTGAAGCTATGCAGGCATATGTAGAAGGCAGCGCTTCCAAAGAAGATACAATCAGCACAATTGAACAGAAATATCAGGAAATTGACGGGGCTTCAAACTAAGACTAGCAGACAAAGATGATAACTGGGGAAGAAGCTATGCTTCTTCCCCTTATTTTATGTCACTGAAGCGACCCATCGCAGGCGGAGAATCCTGCAAGCAGGATTCTTTGTTGTACCGTGACTTGCATAACAGAGAATAAAAAAGATTTGTTTTATAGAAAAGGAGATCAGAAATCAGATGAAATTTACAGAAGGATATTGGGAAAAAAATGAAAGAGCCAACGCGTCCTATGCATCTCAGGCATTTACAGCTGAAGCAATTCCGGGAGGAATGAGAATTGTTTCTCCATTCCGGCAGATCACAGACAGAGGCGGTGCTCTGGATGTAGGAACTATCACTACAGAATTTACTTCTGCACGTAAAGACATTATCAGTGTGAGAAGCTATCATTATGAAGGCTATGTAAAGGGTGAGCCCAGATATGAGCTGAATGAGGATCCGCAGGAAACAGAGGTTGAGATCACAGAAGAGGAAGCTGTGATGAAAGCCGGAAGAATGACAGTAAGAGTAGATTTAAAAGACTTCAAGATCACATATGAAGCAGACGGAAAAGTTCTTACAAATATCGGATTCCGTAACCTTGGATATATGCAGTATGACAGAGCGGTACTGACCAAGTTCCCGGAACCAAACTATATGGCAGCTCAGTATCAGCCATATATGGTAACAGAACTTTCTCTTGACCCAGGGGAATGTGTATATGGACTTGGTGAGAGATTTACAGCATTCGTAAAGAACGGACAGGTAGTGGATATATGGAATGAGGATGGCGGTACAGCTTCCCAGATTTCTTACAAAAATATCCCGTTCTATGTGACCAGCAAGCATTATGGTGTGTTTGTTGACCACAGCGATAATGTATCCTTTGAAGTTGCCAGTGAGAAGGTTGAGAATGTAGGATTTTCTGTAAAAGGGGAAGAAATCCGTTATCATGTGATCTATGGTGATGACATCAAAGGTGTAATGGAAACATATACAGATTTGACAGGTAAACCTGCACTGCCGCCTTCATGGTCCTTTGGATTATGGCTGTCCACATCTTTTACAACCAACTATGATGAAGAGACCACCAATTCCTTTATTCAGGGAATGGCAGACAGAGATATTCCGCTGAGTGTATTTCATTTCGACTGCTTCTGGATGAAAGAATTCCACTGGTGCGATTTTGAATGGGATTCCAGAATTTTCCCGGATGTACCGGCAATGATGAAGCGTTATAAAGAAAAAGGTCTGAAGGTATGCGTATGGATCAATCCATATATTGCACAGGGAACAGCATTTTTCAAAGAGGGAATGGAAAAAGGATATTTGTTACAGCGTGCAGACGGAATGGGTGTAAAACAGATCGATAACTGGCAGCCGGGAATGGGACTTGTAGATTTTACAAATCCGGATGCAGTAAAATGGTATCAGAATAAGCTGAAAGGTCTGCTTGATATGGGTGTTGACTGCTTCAAGACAGACTTTGGTGAGAGAATCCCTGTAGATGTGAAATATTATGATGGATCTGACCCTGTTTCCATGCATAACTATTATACATACCTTTATAATAAGGCTGTATTCAGTCTTCTGAAAGAAGTAAAGGGAGAAGGAGAAGCTATCCTTTTTGCAAGAAGTGCTACAGCAGGCGGACAGCAGTTCCCGGTTCACTGGGGCGGTGACTGCTCTGCAACCTATGCTTCCATGGCTGAGAGCTTAAGAGGCGGTTTGTCCTTTACCTTATCAGGATTCTCTTTCTGGAGTCATGATATGGGCGGATTTGAAATGACAGCGGCCCCGGATGTGTACAAACGCTGGCTGCAGTTTGGTCTCCTTTCCACACACAGCCGTCTCCACGGATCCAAGAGCTATCGTGTACCGTGGCTGTTTGATGAGGAAGCTGTAGATGTTTGCCGTAAGTTTACCAAACTGAAATTGAGATTACTTCCATATCTGTATTCTATGGCTGTGAAATCACACAGAACCGGTATTCCGTCCATGAGAGCAATGATCATGGAGTTCACAGATGATCCTGCTGTGAAATATCTGGATATGCAGTATATGTTAGGTGACAGTATTCTGGTAGCTCCGATCTTCAATAAAGAGAGCCATGTAGAATATTATCTGCCTAAGGGAAAATGGACTCATCTGTTAAGCGGAGAAGTAAAGGAAGGAGGCAGATGGTATGAAGAAACTTATGACTTCTTCTCACTGCCTGTATTCGTAAGAGAGAACACTCTGCTTTCTATAGGTGCAGTAGACACTACTGTTGATTATGAACTGGAAAAAGATGTACAGATTCAGGTTTACGAACTGAACGGAACTGGTTCCTGTGAAGTAGTAACAAATAAAGGTGAGACAGCATTTGTGGTAAATGCAGCAAGAGAAGAAAACAAACTGATTCTGGAAACAACCAAAGAGAATCCGGGAATGACATATCTTCTCAGAAATATTCATGATGTTTCTGCAGTTACAGGTGGCAGTGTAGTGAAGGATACAGAAGATGGAATGATTCTGGCACCGGAAGGATGCAAGATGGAGGTTACAATCTAGGCATGAATAAAAACAGATTGCTTCAGAAGGAGGAGTGCGTAATCCGCAACTCCTTCTGGAACCGTTATATTGATTTGGTAAAAAATATGGTAATTCCCTATCAGTGGGATATTTTAAATGACCGAAGAGAGGATGCTGAGCCCAGCCATGCCATTGACAATCTGAGAATTGCCGGTGGCAAAATGAAAGGGCATTTTTATGGACAGGTATTTCAGGACAGTGATGTATATAAATGGCTGGAAGCAGTAGGCAATATCCTGATGCTGGAGAGGGATCCTGAGCTGGAGGAAAAAGCAGACGCTGTCATTGATCTGATCGCAGAAGCCCAGGAAGAGGACGGTTATCTGGATACTTATTTTTCCATTGAGGAACCGGATAAAAAATGGACGAATGTACTGGAATGCCATGAGCTCTATTGTGCCGGACATTTTATTGAAAGTGCAGTATCCTATTACAGGGCAACAGGAAAGGAGAAAATCCTTCAGATTGCTTATAAACTGGCGGATTATCTGGACAGAGTTTTTGGCCCTGAGGAAGGTAAGCTTCATGGCTATCCGGGACATCAGGAAATAGAGATTGCCTTGTTAAAGCTCTATGATCTGTCCGGGAATGAGAAATATTTAAATCTGGCAGGATATTTTATCAATACCAGAGGAACCAATCACTTCTTTGAGGAAGAATTTGAAAAGAGAGACCATGTCAGCTTCTGGGAGAAAGCCAGAACACCGGAACCAAACAGGTATTATAATCAGTATCCGTATAATTATTACAATCAGTTCCAGAGTCCGGTACGTCTGCAGAAAAAGGCAGTGGGACATGCAGTACGCGCTGTGTATATGTATACTGCCATGGCAGATCTGGCCGGAAAGACAGGAGATAAAGAACTGTTTGCAGCCTGCCGGACAATCTGGGATAATATTGTGAAAAAGCAGATGTATATCACGGGAGGAATTGGTGCCACTAATTCAGGAGAAGCCTTTACCAATGATTATGATCTTCCTAATGACACTAATTATTCAGAAACCTGTGCTTCTATTGGCCTGATCTTTTTTGCTCAGAGAATGCTGATGTCAGAGACTGACTCTGTTTATGGAGATGTGATAGAACAGGCACTTTACAATACAGTGCTTGGGGGAATGAATTATGAGGGCAATCGTTTCTTTTATGTAAATCCGCTGGAATCTGTGCCTGAGGTATGCAGAGACAATACCCAGCGCCATCATGTGAAGCCGGAACGGCAGAAATGGTTTGCATGTGCATGCTGTCCTCCTAATATTGCACGCCTTATCGGAGGATTATGGGATTATATTTATACAGCTTCAGAAGATCGGGTGAATGTACATCTTTATATAGCAGGAGATGGGAAAATCCAGGTTGGCGAAAGTATACTGAACATTACTCAGAATACTTCTTATCCGGAAAACGGAAAGATTAATTTCACAGTACAAAGTGATTCAGACCGTGAAATCGGACTGGCATTCCGTATTCCGGGATGGGCAGAACATTATACTCTGCGGCTGGATGGCAAAGAGATTACTCCGGATCAGGTGGAAAATGGGTATGCATTGATTTCACGCTGCTGGAAAAAAGCTGCTTATATTGAATTGGAATTTGACATGCAGCCACGTTTCATCTGTGCAAACAGAAGAATTCATTATGATCTGGGCAGAGCTGCGATCATGCGGGGACCTTTAGTCTACTGTCTGGAAGAGGCAGACAACGGAAAATATCTGGCAGAGCTGACAGTGGATACAGACGCAGGACTTACAGAAGAGAAAAAATCTGAGTTGGGAGGCTATGTGGCATTGAAGGCCAGAGGCAGCAGAACACAGGTACCTGATACGGATAAGCTTTACACTACCTACTGTGCTTCCAGAGAAAGTACAGAGCTTGTTGCAGTGCCTTATTATCTCTGGAATAACAGAGGAACAGGGGAGATGCAGGTCTGGATAAAAACAGGTTTATAATTTTTTAATTATTTTTATGAAAAAAGGGCTGGACAAATCAAAAGTCCGGCCCTATAATAAAACTCACCAGAGATCTTCTGGTAATCATATCCGCCGGTTCGGCGGGAAATTCCTATTTTTAATTTAAAATACAAAAGAGAAAACGGGCATAGATCATCTTATGTCTTTAAAGGGAAAATAGCGCATATTTACAGGATATGTGAAAAAGTGAGGTGATGCTGAATGATTTTAGTTACCTTTTTCCCGTAGTGATTGCCGGTACCGCAATGATCATGGATTTTCGGACGGCAAAGGTTGATAATGGATGGATCCTGTTCTCTATGTTTGTGGGATTTGTTCTTTGCATCCGGGAAAGAGGAGTTTCGGGAATCCGTTTTTTCCTTATGGGAAGCGGAGCTCCGTTGTTTCTGGCCGTTCTGTTTGTTTTTGGAATGCTGGGAGCTGGTGATATCAAACTTTTCTGTGCGCTGGGAAGCGTGATGGGTTTTTCTGAAATTCTGAAGTGTATCTGTATTTCTTTTATGATCGGAGCCTGCATTTCATTGGCTATTCTGATTTCTGAGCACAATTTCTGTGAAAGAATCCGATATTTTATAAGCTATCTTGAGAATACTGTAAAAAATAAGCAAATTCTTTCCTATGGAAAAAAAGATATTTCACTTCCTGAGAATTTTCATTTTACGGTTCCCATATTTCTAAGTGTTTTGTTGTATGCAGGAGGAATCTATTGAAGAAGAATATATTCGCAGTCTGTGACCTGGAGGTAGACTATGCCCTGAATTTCATGGACTATCTGAATCAGAAGAAGAATATTCCTTTTGAGATTCAGGCTTTTACAGCAGTAGAGAACCTGATCTCCTATGGAAAAAAAACACATATAGAGTTGCTGTTGATTTCCGGACGGGCTATGTGCCGGGAGGTTCGGGAATTAGATATCGGGAAAATCATTATACTTTCGGAGGGAGTACATCCTCCGGAGCTTGATCAATATCCCAGTGTATATAAATATCAGTCTTCTTCAGATGTGATACGTGAAGTGATGGAATGCTATGGAGCAGAAAAGAAAACAACACCTCAGTATAGGGTTTTAAAAAAGACCACAGAAATACTGGGAGTGTTTTCACCTCTGGGACGCTGCCTGAAAACCTCCTTTGCACTGACGCTTGGACAGATACTGGCAAAAGATAAGGCAGTTCTATATCTGAATATGGAAGAATATTCAGGGTTTGAAGAGCTGCTGGGAAAAGGATTTGCTCATAATCTGAGCGATCTTCTTTATTATGTCAGACAGGATAATCAGAATCTGCTTCACAAGATGAACAGTATGGTACAGACCATAGGCAATCTGGATTACATTCCCCCTGTGCAGATGCCGGCAGACATCAGGGGAACAGCCTGGCAGGACTGGGAGCAGCTGATTCAGATGATCACCACGGAAAGCTCTTACGAGGTGGTCGTACTGGATATGGGAAGTGGAATTGATGATAATTTTCAGCTTCTTGACCTGTGTAGAAGGATTTATATGCCTGTACTGTCTGATGCTGTCTCAATGTGCAAGATCGCGCAGTTTGAGAATCTGGTACGTATCTGGGACTTTCCGCAGATCCTGGAAAAGACAGTGAAAATAAAACCGCCCTTTCATATGGCTACAGCACCCTCTCCCAACTATATTGAACAGCTGATGTGGAGTGAGCTGGGAGATTATGTCAGGGAGATATTGAGAAAGGAAAGAGAATGAGCAGAGAAATATTTGGAAGGCTGCGGCAGATGCTGATGGAGCAGCTGGATCTTTCCAGAGAACTGTCAGATAAGGAAATCCTGGATGTGATCGATGAACTGATCCTGAATCAGACAGAAGGCATGAGGCTTGCATTAAAGGAGAAGGTGCGGCTGCGGCAGGAGCTGTTTTATTCTGTCCGCAAGCTGGATGTATTGCAGGAACTGGTGGAAGATGAAACTGTGACAGAGATTATGGTAAACGGCCCGGATACGATTTTTGTGGAGCGGGCAGGAAAACTGATGAAATGGCACAAAAGTTTTACTTCTAGAGAAAAACTGGAGGATGTAATCCAACAGATTGTTGGTAAGTGTAACAGAGTAGTAAATGAATCCATGCCTATTGTGGATGCCAGACTGGAGAATGGTTCCAGAGTTAATGCGGTCATCTATCCGGTGGCATTAGACGGACCAATTCTGACAATCCGGCGTTTTCCGGAGCATCCTATTACCATGGAGAAGCTGACCAGTCTGGGCAGTATTACTCCGGAATGTGCCGGATTTCTGCAAAAGCTGGTGCAGGCAAGATATTCCATGGTTATCGGCGGAGGTACAGGAAGCGGTAAAACTACTTTTCTGGCAGCTTTGTCGGAATATATTCCCCGAGATGAAAGAATCATTACCATAGAAGATAATGCAGAGCTTCGTATCAGGGGAATTGACAATCTGGTGCGTCTGGAAGCCAAAATGGCCAATATGGCAGGGGCAGCGTCCGTAACTATCCGTGATCTGATCCGGTCGGCATTGAGAATGCGCCCGGACAGGATCATTGTGGGCGAGGTGAGGGGAGGAGAGGCAATGGATATGCTTCAGGCTCTGAATACAGGGCATGAGGGCTCCCTTTCTACTGCCCATGCCAATAGCAGCCGCGATATGCTTTCAAGGCTGGAGACAATGGTTCTGATGGGTGTGGATCTTCCTCTGGAGGCAATTCGCAGACAAATTGCCTCAGGGGTAGATATCCTTATACATCTGGGAAGAATGCGGGATAGATCGAGAAAGCTGCTGGAAGTAACAGAGGTATGTGGCTTTGAAAAAGGAGAAATCCAGACAAGGCCGTTGTACCAGTGGCAGGAGGGAAAAGGGCTGGTAAAAACAGCAGATCTTCTGCATATGGAAAAATTGGAAAGAGCGGGGATTGAACTATGAAAGGGAAAAGAAAAGAACAAAGCTATGCAAAGAAGGATTATGATCATTACCATTTTTCATTGAAAGAGAGTGTGAAATATCTGGGACAGGCAGCTGCTTTATGTATGGCAGTAGATTATCTGTTTTACAGAAATGTATGGTTGCTTGTACTTATGGTACCAGTGAGTCTGTTTTATCTGAAATGGCAGCAGAGCCGATTGATCCGGGAGAGACGGAAAAGGCTGAATTATCAGTTTAAAGATGCACTGACATCTTTAAGTGTGGCAGTTCATGCCGGATATTCTGTGGAAAGTGCGGTGAAAGCCTGTACCCGTGATCTGGAACGGCTTTATGGAAGAGGTGCAGATGTGGTAGAAGAGTTTCGCTATATTGAAAGCCAGCAGCATGTCAGTGTACCTCTGGAGGAATTGTTTCTGGATTTTGGAGAGCGGAGCCAGGTAGAAGATATTGAGAATTTTGCATCTGTTTTTTACACAGCCAAGCGCACAGGCGGAGATATGAATCAGGTACTGCAAAAGGTGTCCAGGATGCTGGGAGATAAGATTGATGTAAAAAAAGAAATAGAAGCTACGCTGGCTGCAAAGAAATCGGAACAGATGATTATGAGCCTGATGCCTGCGGGAATCATTGTATATCTTCAGATGACTTCCCCTGGTTTTTTAAGTGTTCTTTATGGAAATCCCTTTGGAATTGCCGCTATGAGTATCTGCCTTGCTATTTATGCTGCTGCATATTGGATGGGCAGAAAAATCGTGGATATTGAGGTGTAATGACAGAGATGTGGGTACATATTGTTATATTTGTTATTATTCTGCTTCTGCTGCTGGGGTGGAGAATGAAGTGGATTCCTTCTTCCGGAATTGGCGGAAAAGAAGGAATCAGGCTATTCGCAATGGTAGCCGTTACAGGCAATCTTCTGGGGATGATGCTTACAGCCGGAAGCGGTGAACAGGTGTATTCACGGGGATATCGACTGGAAAAGGAGGATACGGGTTCATATGAGAAGAAGTTTGTGGTATCCGTGGATGGAGAAAAGACAGATACCCTGTATGTACAGATACCGGAGAAAGAGGTACAGGAACAGGAAGAACAGGAACAGACTCAGAAGCTGACGGCAAAGGAGCAGGAACAGAAGGACATCATGGAAGAAATTGCCCGTTATAATGAAGAAAAGGGAGATCCTGATTATTATTACCTGCCAGAGCAGTGGAACGGGAAAAAGCTTCAGTGGATAAGCCCTGCTGATACGTCCGGAAAAATGCTGACAGGAATATTTCTGATCGCTGCTATGATAGTGCTTGTAATGAAAGGCAGAGAAGAACAGGTTCAGCTCCAGAAAAGACAGGAAGAGCTTCTGATGGATTATCCGGGGCTGATCATGAAATTTACATTGCTGGTACAGGCGGGAATGACGGTCAGAAAAGCATTTCAGAAAATCGCCCTGGATTACGGAAGAAAGAAAAAATCTATAAAAAGGGCAGCTTATGAGGAAATCTGTGTAGTCTGTTATGAGATGGAAAGCGGTGTCTCCGAAGGAGAAGCTTATCGAAGATTTGGAGAAAGATGTGGACAGGTAAAATATAAAACTCTGGCTACGCTGCTGATCCAGAATCTGCAGAAAGGAAGCCGTCAGATGGCAGATATGCTGGAACGGGAGTCTGTGGAAGCCTGGGAGGAACGTAAACGAAAGGCCAGGGTGCTGGGAGAGGCAGCTGCAACTAAGCTGTTGTTTCCTATGATGCTGATGTTGATTGTAGTAATGGCAATCGTGATGATTCCGGCATTTCTTTCTTTTTATGGAGGTGCGTAGGAATCAGAGGGTGATGCCTGCAGAAAAGACGGAGGAAGAGTAGAGAAATGAAGAAACTGAAAGAATGGGTATGGGATTTTGTTAAGGAAGAGGATGCTGTGGGTGTAGTAGAGATTATACTCATACTGGTGGTGCTGATCGGCCTTGTAATTATATTTAAAGAGCAGATCACAAATTTGGTGAATAGTCTTCTTTCCAAGATAGCGAAACAAAGTAATTCTATCTGATGTACAGCAAGGAGGAGGTGCATTTTCTGTATGAGAAAAAAAGGAAGCGTTACCGTTTTTCTGACATTGATCCTCAGTCTGTTGTTGTCACTGATATGTGCAAGTATTGAGTCAGTACGCATGGCATCAGCCAGAACCCAGATCCTTAATGGTATGGATATTGGATTATATTCATTGTTTGGACAATATGATAAAGAGCTGCTGACAGATTATGATCTGTTTGCCCTGGATGGTTCCAGAGGAGGTGGGCAGCTGGATCTGGCTGCTGTCTGCGATGAACTGGAAGCTTATATGAATCCTGTATTGAAGCAGAACAGTCAGAAGCTTACGCTATGTCAAAGCGGATTGACAGGATATCGGCTGCTGACAGATCAGAAGGGAGAAGCATTTTATCAGCAGATTGTAGGGTATATGCAGGAAACACTGGGAAGTCAGGGGATACAGCTCCTCCTTGGCAGAATGTCAGAAAGACAGGAAAAAACAGCTCAGGCAGATCAGTCTGCAAATCAGGCACAATCAAAAGGGTCTATTGATCGATATGATTCAGAGATGAATCAGGCATCTGAAAAAAGTCAGCAGGCGGCTGAAGAAGCAGCCAGAAATCAGGAGCAGGGAGGGGAAGAGTTTGGAAGCGGAGATACACAGATCGTTCCACAGGCTCCACCTGCAAAAAATCCCATCACTATTATGAAAAGAATTATGAAAAGGGGAGTACTGGAATTAGTACTGCCAGGTGGAAATGGGCTGTCAACAAAGGAGATTGAGAAAGGAACTCTTGTTTCCGGGCGAGGTCTGCAGCAGGGTATGGAGATGCCGGATGGAATGACGGTTGAAAACAGTTATACTTCAGAAGTCCTTTTTCAGCAGTATCTTATGGAGCATCTGGGAAGCTATGCAGAGCCTTCTTCAGCCGGACTGGCATATCAGATGGAATATGTTTTCGGAGGGAAAGACAGTGACGAGGACAATCTGAAAGCAGTAGCATCTAAATTATTATTTATCCGGGAAGGAGTGAATTTTGCATGTTTAATGGCGGATAATGTGAAAAGATCAGAGGCTCAGGCGCTGGCAACAGCCATTGCGTCAGGATTTCTGGTTCCGCCGGCAGCTGTAATTATTGAGGCAGCTCTGATTTTGTGCTGGGCTTTTGCGGAAAGCGTACTAGATGTCAGGGAATTGTTTGCAGGGGGGAGGATCCCGCTGGTAAAATCCTCTGGGGACTGGCAGATTTCATTGGAAAACCTTCCTGATCTTATGGAAGGACTGGATTCTATGCGGAGAAATGACGAGAAGGGAATGTCTTATAAAGATTATCTGCAGGTGCTGGTTTTGACAGTATCCAAAGAAAAAAAGGTAATGCGTGCTATGGATATGATCGAGAATACAATCCGGGAGAAAGGAAGAAAGAATTTCTGTATGGATTCCTGCATTGTGGCACTGGAAGCGTTTGCTGATGTGAAGGAAAATAAAAAGAAAGATTTTCAGGTGATACGTCAATATTGCTATGAATAGTGAAAAGAGGTGCAAAAAGGTGCTTTTACAGAAAGAAAAGAAGAAAAGAAGAAATAAACTAAGTATAAGAAATGTTCTGAAAAAAGAAATAATCTATGAAAGGAGAAACCGCTCTCTAAGTTTTCGTACAAATCTGTTCTTTTTCCCCCCGAAAAAAAGATGTGAGCTTTCTGTAAAGGCATCTTTTTGCATCTCTGGCTGGCGTAGGGCCAGTCTGGCAGTTGAGACTGCATTTGTATTACCGTTGTTTTTTATGGGAATATTGACCATGATCTGCTTTATGGATATTTATAAGGTACAGACGGAGCATCTTAGTCAGTTATGTACAAAGGCGAAACAGGCCGGAATGTATGCGTACCTTACAGGAGAAAGCAGCGCGGAGGATATTACTCTGCCGGATATTTACAGCTATGAGCCTTTTGGCGGTCTGGTTCCCCTGCCAAAAGTTGTGATTTACAATCATGTAAAAGTGCATGCCTGGACAGGGAGAACTTTTGAAGGGGACAGTGGAAATGAAAGTACACCGGAAAAGATGGTTTATATTACAGAATCCGGAAGTGTATATCATAAGGATCCCGGTTGTAGTTATCTGAATGTTTCGTTAAAACAGATTCCCGGTACTTCTGTTTTGGCTGCAAATAATCAGTATGGAGAACACTATACTGCCTGTGAGACCTGCAGTAGAAACCAAAAGCCTGCAGGTGTGGTTTTTGTTACAGAGCAGGGAAATCATTATCATAACCTGGAGACATGCAGTGGCTTAAAACGCACAGTCAGGATGGTGAAGGAAACGGAAACTTCAGGGATGAAATGCTGCAGCAGATGCGGATGAAACTGACAGACTGCAGAGACAGAGTTGAGGAAGACATAAGTCATATCTAAGAGAATAGTTATAAATGATGGGAGATGAGGCGTAATTGTGAGAGAGTTTTGCGTGCTGGTCTTTTTGGGCCTGAATTCCTGGCTGGATATTAAAAAAAGAGAAATATCACTGGTACTGGCTGCCATGTTGGCGACAGCGGGAATGATTTGGACTGTGTACAGGGGAATTGTTTCTATAGAACGGCTTCTGCCCATAATGACAGGTGTTTCTTTTCTTGGAATAAGTGTCATTACCAGAGGGTCTATGGGAATGGGGGACGGATGGATCTTGCTTGCTCTGGGCACAGTCCTGATGCCAGAAGAATTTTTTTCCATGCTGTTTGCAGCTATGTTGATCAGCGCGGCATGGGCAGGTATTCTGCTGTGGTTATTTCGTAAAAAAGGAAATACGGAAATTCCGTTTGTACCTTTTCTGATGCTGGGATATCTGGGAAAATTGTTTTTGTGGAGGTAGGAATATGGTGGAAAAGATAAAAAAGGGAAGTTTTACAGTGGAAACTGCATGCGTTATGCCCTTAATTCTGCTGGTACTTTTTGGTACGATTTATCTGAGTTTTTTTGTCCATAACAGAGCATGGCTTACAGCGGCTGCCTATGAATCTGCATTGAGCGGGAGCATGGAAGGAAATAAGAAAAACGGACAGGTATATGAGACTGCCAAAATGTGTAGCGAGAAATTGGGAAGTACCGGATTTTTCGGAGCGGAAAACCTGACAACTCAGACCAATGTGGGAAAGGAAGTACAGGTTACCTATGATCTGGATACAATATCTGTTTATGGAGGACTGAACTGGCATATGAGAACAGAGGGCAAAGCCGAAATCATAGATCCTGTAAGTCATATCCGTAAGATCAGAGCTGCAAAAGCAGTACTTGAAGGAACGGGGGAGTAGGGTGAAAGCAGAATATAAAAGAGATATGAATCATAACTATCTGATTCTATATGGTGAGAAAGATATTAATACGGATTCTTATCAGGTTCGTATGCTGGTGGGGAACATTATACCTTCTCTTCTGAAATGCAGGATTCAGGGGGTGGATGGGAAATTTATGATGTATTTTGATATTACCTCAAAACAGGCGGTCAGCACCTTATATGAAGAGAAAAAAATGGGAATTGAAGATCTTCGGCTGATTTTTGGAGGCTTTGTCAAAGTTATGGAGGAAGCTGCGGAGTACCTGATCAATCCTGCACAGCTGGTTCTGAAGCCGCAGTATATTTTTGCAGACTATGAAAAAAAGGAACTTTTTTTCTGTCTGATGCCGGGATACGACAAAGATATTAAGGAACAGTTTCAGCTGTTGATTGAATATATACTGCCGAAGATTGACCATGAAGATGGTGAGGCTGTGGTCCTTGGGTATGGTGTTTACAGAAGAACTATGGAAAACAGTTTTCATTTGGAGCATATTAAAGAAGAATTATATCGTAAACAGAATAATAAAGAAGAAATAAAGACAGAAACAGAAAAAGATTCCCGGGAAATATCTGTACAGGAAACCGGGGAAGAAAACCTTATGCAGTCATCTGGAATGTCGGAGAATTTCTGGCGGGAAGACAAGGCAGAAAAAACAGACAGCCATAAATTATTTGGAAAAAAAGTGGCAGTATTTGTTTTGATATTGCTGGCTCTGGCAGGTGTTACCATGGCGATTTCCGGGGGATATCTTCCTCATCAGGATATAAGTGTTCTTTTGGGTATTGTGCTGGCAGGAATGGGTGGGATTATGCTGGCTGTAGTGATAATCCGAAAGGCAAAAGATGTTTATAAACAACCACAGAAGGAGAGCAGGGAAAAGTCACAGTTATCGGAAAAGTTTGTTCGGCCGCCGGTAAACGAAATATTGCAGGAGGGTTCAGATGATACTATAAAAATGATGATGGAGAAAAAAAGTCTACACAAGGAAAAGGAGGAGGATTTTGGTGAGACGGTGGTACTGTCTGCAGGAGTTGTTTCGGGACCGGCAAGTCTGGTGAGCAGAGAACCCGGAGAACTGGCTCCTATCTATCTGCAGGAGGAACTGACAGTGATAGGAAAACTGGAAAACGCCTGTGATGCAGTGATCGATCTGCCTACAGTAAGCCGGATTCATGCCAAAATAAGGAAAAGAGAGGAAGAATATTATTTATCTGACATGAACTCCAGAAACGGGACGATTGTGAACGGAAGACTTCTGCTTCCTGAGGAAGAATATCGGCTGCAGGAAGAGGATGAGGTAGATTTTGCCCAGGCAAGATATATATTTTTGAAATAAGATTGAAAAATCAGGATTTTTTGATACAATTTATATGATGAGGGAAGGGATGTAAGATATCTAATCCCTGATCTGATATTTATGAATTGCTGTGACAGCAGGATAAAACAGGATGAAAAGAGGTCAGGTGTGGAAGAATTAAAAAAAGAACCGGTGACAGTATTTCTGATCCTTGTTAATGTACTGGTTTTTCTGGTTGTAGAATTTACTGGTGGAACAGAAAACACCGGACATATGCTTCAGTGTGGGGCTGCGTATACACCTGCAGTGATTAATGGAGAATTCTACAGATTGTTTACCAGTATGTTTCTTCATTTTGGACCGAGACATCTGGGGAATAATATGCTGGTATTATTTGTACTGGGTGGGCGTATGGAGCGTACGGCCGGTGGGATTAAATATCTGTTGATCTATCTTCTGGGTGGAATCGGAGGGAATATCCTTAGTATGTTCCTGGAAATGGGTACCGGAGAGTTTGGTATTTCGGCAGGAGCTTCCGGCGCTGTTTTTGCAGTGATGGGAGCCATGGTCTATGTGGTGATCCGAGGCAGAGGAAGGCTAGAGGATCTTTCCCTCAGGCAGATCCTTATTATGACTGGATTCTCTCTTTACTTTGGATTTGCCAGTGAGGGAGTGGATAATGCGGCTCATGTGGGTGGTATGATCTGTGGCTTTCTCTTATGCATGCTTTTGTATCATCCGGGAAAAAATCTTCGGAATAGTGAGGATTTATTTTAGAAAAATCCTAAAGACAGAGCCCTGGCCTGGGGCGCTGTCTACGGTCAGACTTCCGTGATGTGCAGTGATGATTTCCTTTGTTACTGCCAGGCCGAGACCAGTGCCGGATGGCTTGTAGGTGACAAAGGGTGTAAAGATTTTCTGTATCTGTTCCCTGGTCATCCCGCATCCGTTATCTGCCACAGAGATACAGATACAATCATCAACTCTTGTCAGGCGGACAGTAATTCTGCCCCTTGGTGCTGCTATGGCTTCGCAGGCATTCCGGAAGAGATTCAGCAGAGCCTGACGCATTTTTATACGATCAATCAGTACAGGGGAGGAGATGGGCTCCAGATGAGTTTCCAGAGTGATACCCAGATAATCCAGTGTATGTTTTTCACAGGCGATGATTGTACTGAGGAATTCTGTGATATTTACCGGGGTAAGGGAGACCGTTCCTGAATGACTGAAATCTGACAGCTCATTTAATAGCTCTTTTATGTAATCCAGATTGTCCATGAGATCATCCCATTGTTCAAACCGGCATACTTCCGGATGGGAAGAGGCCATGAGCTGAAGTTCACTGCTTATGAGGGCTATGGGATTACGGATTTCATGTCCAAGCCTGGAAAGTGTGAACTGAAAATTCTGCTTTAATTTTGCTGACTCTTGTATAGTTTCTGTCTGCATATATGATCACCTCAGAAAAAAGTGTATCATTGCAGACCAAAGCTTCGCAATCTGTTTCGCAGTGGAAAATTCGTACAAAATCGACACAGAAAAATAGAAAGAAGGAATTAAAAATGGATAATTGTATTTTCTGTAAAATCGCCGGTGGAGAAATTCCGGCAGCAACTCTTTATGAGGATGAGAATTTCAGAGTGATTCTGGATCTGGGCCCTGCAAGCAAGGGACATGCACTGATCCTGCCAAAGGCTCATGCCGCAAATATTTATGAGATTTCAGACGAACTGGCAGCAAAAGCAATGATCCTGGCAAAAAAAATGGCACGTGTCATAACTGGTGCATTACATTGTGATGGCTTTAATATTGTGCAGAATAATGGAGAATGTGCAGGACAGACAGTGTTCCATTTTCATATGCATCTGATTCCGAGATATAATGGAGATTCTGTAGGAATTACATGGACACCGGGAACTCTTACTGATGAGGCAAAAGAGGAAATTCTGGAGAAGGTAAAGGCACAGTTCAGCTGATATGGATGACGCGGAATTTTGGGAATTTTATGCCAGATACCGTGGTATTGCATTGCGTGCGGCGAAGACGATCTTGAAAAACGAAGCTGAGGCAGAGGATGTCTGTCAGGATATATTTGAAACCTTATACCACATGGAGCAAGATAAAGTTAACAGGCAAACCATGGGTGCGATGATCAGGGAAATGTCTGTAAACAGAGCTAAAGATTATTGTAAAAAAGGATACAGGCAGCATGAGTATGCCAGTTCTGAGCTGCTGGAAAATAACGAAGCGATATCAGGCTGTGATAATGTGGAAGAGAGCATAGAGGCTTTAAGTACAAAAGACGGTTTACATTTTATTTTCCGGAAGCTTCGAAAGAAAAATAAACGAAATTATGAAATATATGTAAGGGTGAAAATCTATCATATTCCATCACGCATCGTCGCAGAGCAGTTTCACACTACTGAAAATAATGTGAATAATATTGTTCTGCGAACGAAGCGATGGCTGTTAAAAGAATATCAGAAGTTATAGTATTGCTGTGAACTGCAGTCTTATGATAATTCCTGGATCAGATTAGTGATTTTTTCAATAGAATCAATGGTGTTGCTGCCGGACATTGCGTCAATATAAGACTGGCGGTTATGGTAAAGCTCTCTGATTGCGTTGAGAAGAGATTTGTCTGTAATTTCTTCTTCTTCCAGAACCATGCTGAAGCCCTGACGCTGGAAGGAACGGGCATTGAGAATCTGGTCTCCGCGGCTTGCCTTTGCAGAGAGCGGGATCAGAAGATTAGGTTTATTCAGGGCTTTGATTTCACAGATGGCATTGGCACCGGCACGGGAGATGACAACATCGGCCAGAGCAAACAGATCAGCCAGTTCCTGCCTGATATATTCATATTGTACATAACCTTCTGTATTGACAAGACTTTCGTCCAGTTTGCCCTTGCCGCACAAATGGATTACCTGGAAATCCTTCAAAAGTTCAGGAAGGATAAGACGGATGTTCTGGTTAACGGATGCTGCACCCAGACTGCCGCCGATAACCATCAGAACTGGTTTATCGGAACTGAAACCGCAGAATTTTCGTCCGGCCTCTTTGTCGCCGTTTAACAGTTCTGCGCGGATAGGAGTACCTGTGAGGACTGCCTTGTCAGCAGGGAGGCTTTGCACGGTTTCAGGGAAGTTACAGCATACTTTTGCGGCAGAAGGAATACATATTTTATTTGCCAGTCCGGGTGTCATGTCTGATTCGTGGATAATGGCCGGAATATGGCATTTGCGGGCTGCAATTACAACCGGTACGGTTACGAATCCTCCCTTGGAAAAAACCACATCCGGTTTTAACTGTTTTAATAATTTTTTGGCCTCACCAAATCCTTTTATAACGCGGAAAGGATCAGTAAAATTTTTAACATCAAAGTAACGTCTTAATTTGCCGGAAGAGATTCCGTAATATGGAATGTGCATGTCTTCAATCAGCTTTTTCTCGATACCTTCATAGGAACCGATATAGGAAATTTCATATCCCAGTTCTTTCAGTCGTGGAATGAGTGCAATATTTGGAGTAACATGTCCGGCAGTGCCACCGCCGGTGAGTACGATATGTTTCATAAAAAGCCTCCTGATAATTTCTGAATACAATAGTCAGCCTGAAGGCAGGCTGTATCTCTCTTACTAATATGAACCTATGGGGAGAAAATGTCAAGAAAAAGCACAGAAGGGATAAGGGAGTATAAAATGAGAAAAAAAATAAGTGATGAAGAAGCAGACAAACTGTTGGAAGAGCAATATATCCGGGAAGCGAAAGAGATGGAAGCAGGATTATTACGGTCTGCTGGTATAGACCCTGAGGAGGAATCAGAACCGGAAGCTGAGGAGAAAATCAAGGCCGGATATGATCACCTGATGGCAAGCCTGAAGAGAAAAGGTCAGTACAGAGAAAGATATTCTGAAGATGCGATCATAAATTTTGAAGATTGGAACAGGAAAATGGAAGCCCTGCGTTTGGAGACAGAAAAACGAAAAAGAACCCATTTGCTGGTAAAAAGAGGTGGGGTTCTGGCAGCAGGGTTTATGATGGCTTTTCTTACAGGAATGACTTTACTGGCAAATATAAAAAATTTTTTTACGATTGTGTGATATTTAGGTGGTTTGATTCGTATAATATATGTAGTGGCATTTTACAGTGGTAAAGTTCCGGCTTGTTTTTATGAAAAACTTTGTTTTATGCGGAAACGTCACTTAGAGAAAACGTTTGCAGGCAGAATGAAATCAATGGCCGGATATCTGCAAAAATCTATTACCGTTCTGTCCCAAAGTGTCTGCTGCGTGAGAATTTATTAAAATACCAGCAATGTTTTATAAAAATCCGCGGCAGACATAGAAAATCGGGAACTGATATTTTCAGTTCCCATTTTTTATGTTGAAAATATTCAGAAAAAATCTGTTAATCATTTTTGTTGTAGTGTATAATATATCAATAAAGAAGAAAAGTCCGAAAGGAGGGTTTTTATGAAGATTACTTTTATTGGTGCAACCCATGAAGTAACAGGCTCCTGCTATTATCTGGAGGCTGCGGGGCGGAAATTTCTGGTAGATTGTGGAATGGAACAGGGAGAGGATTATTATGAAAATGTTCCTGTTCCCGTAGCACCTGGAGAACTGGATTTTGTTCTTCTTACTCATGCGCATATGGATCATTCGGGAAATTTGCCGGCCCTTTATGCAAAAGGGTTTCAGGGACCTGTATATGCTACGGAAGCTACCAGCCATCTGTGTGATATTATGCTTCGTGACAGTGCCCATATTCAGATGTTTGAGGCAGAGTGGAGAAACCGAAAGGGAAAAAGACAGGGGAAACCGGAATATATACCTGCGTATACCATGGAAGATGCAATGGGAGTGATCCGGAATTTTGTAGGACGTCCCTACAACAAGGCTTTCAGTCCGGCAGAGGGAATTTCTGTACGTTTTATTGATGCAGGACATTTACTGGGTTCTGCCAGTATTGAGCTGACAGTGACAGAGAATGGAAAGGAAGAAAAAATAGTTTTTTCCGGAGATATCGGAAATATAAACCAGCCGTTGATTAAGGATCCGGAGTATCTGGATATGGCAGATTACGTAGTTATGGAGTCTACTTATGGAGACAGAAGCCACGGAGAGAAACCGGACTATGTAGGGCTTCTTGCGAAAGTGATCCAGGAAACCTTTGACAGAGGTGGAAATCTGGTGATTCCTTCTTTTGCAGTGGGGCGAACACAGGAAATGCTGTATTTTATCCGTCAGATCAAGGCTGAAGGAAGGATACATGGTCACGATGGTTTTGAGGTATATGTGGACAGTCCTCTGGCAAATGAAGCCACAACCATTTTCTCAGAGCATAAGTATGATTGTTTTGATGAAGAGGCAATGGAGCTGATCAATAAAGGAATTAATCCTATCAGCTTCCCGGGATTGAAAATTTCTGTGACAAGTGATGATTCCCGAGCAATCAATTTTGATGATGAACCTAAGGTGATCATTTCAGCCAGCGGCATGTGTGATGCCGGCCGCATTAAGCATCATTTGAAACATAATCTGTGGAATGAAAAATGTACAGTGATGTTTGTTGGGTATCAGGCCATAGGAACACTGGGAAGAGCCCTGCTTGAAGGAGCAAAGGATGTAAAGCTTTTTGGAGAGTCTATCCATGTGGCGGCACGCATCTGTAATATGCCGGGAATCAGCGGACATGCGGATGTGAATGGCCTGATGGAATGGGCAAAGGCATTTAAGGAAAAACCAAAGAAGGTATTTGTTACTCATGGAAATGATGAAGTGACAGAAATTTTTGCAAAACGTCTGCATGAAGAATTGGGTTATGATACGATGGCACCTTTTAGCGGAACCATCTATGACCTGACAGAGAATACCTGTGTTTATGAGGCCACAGGTGTGAAGATAGAAAAGGTTTCTGCTTCCCCGAAAGCATCCAAGGCTGCCCGTGCCTTTGAAAAGCTTCTTTCTCTTGGCTATCGGCTCCTGGCTGTTATTAAGAAAAATGAGGGAATTCCCAATAAGGACCTGGAACGTTTTTCCAGAGATATCCAGTCGTTGTGTGACAAATGGGACAGATGAAAAGCAGGCAGGAAAGAGAGAATTCTCCGACCTGCCTGTGTTTTATTCCTTGAGTTACTGGTTTAAAGCTTGTTTTAATGCCTGGGAAAGCTGATCCGGGCAGGAAGTGTTTTTAAAACCGCATTGGATTCCTTCCAGACGGTTGATTACTTCGTTGGCATCCATGCCCTCTACTAAAGCGGCAATTCCTTTGGTATTACCGTTACATCCACCTTCGAACTGAACGTTGTGAACCTTATGATCTTCATCTACATCAAAATAAATTGCCTGTGAACAGACACCCTTAGTTTTGTATGTCATGATTTTTCCTCCTGTGAAAAATAGTGCTTTCTGCTGTCCTTTATCTGCCTGGCAGAAAAAGTTATATTTATAACCTTGAATATTATAGCAGAATATAAAAAAAGTTTCCATATAAATTAAACTTTTGTTATAATAGGAAATGCAATGTGTAAACAGGTACTTTATATTTGTTTGTCCTGAACCGGACAGGCGTAAAAATAAAAAAGAAGAGGTGTTTTGATTATGAAATGTATCGGTATTATAGGCGCAATGGAGCAGGAAGTATCAAGAATCAAGGAAATGATGAAAGAGGTAAAAATTACAACAAAGGCATCCATGGATTTTTATGAGGGAATTCTGGAAGGAAAGAAAGTTGTAGTTGTACGCTCTGGAATTGGTAAAGTGAATGCTGGAATGTGTACACAGATTCTGGCAGATATTTATGGAGCAGAAGCTGTGATCAATACAGGAATTGCAGGAAGTCTGAATAATGATGTTAATATTGGAGATATTGTACTTTCCACAGATGTGCTGCATCATGATATGGATGCAGTGGGATTTGGCTATAAAAAAGGCCAGATTCCGCAGATGAAGGAATTTTCCTTCCCTGCAGATGAGAAACTGCGCAAGCTGGCAATGGAGGTGTGCAGGGAAGTAAATCCTGAGATCAATGTATTTGAAGGGAGAATATGCTCAGGAGACCAGTTTATCTCTGATAAAGGAGTAAAGGATGCCATTGTTTCTGAATTTGGCGGATTTGCAGTGGAAATGGAGGGTGCTGCTATTGGACAGGCCGCTTATCTCAATGGAATTCCCTTCCTGGTAGTCCGTGCTATTTCTGACAAGGCAGATGGAAGCGCTCATATGGACTATGCAGAATTTGAAATGGCAGCCATTGAGCACAGTGTAAAGCTTACAGTCAGAATGATTCAGGAACTGTAACAGGCACTTTACGGAAAATATTACATATACTGAAATAGATCATCAGAAGAAATGCAGGATCTTGATATGTATTATGATGAATATTTTCCGTTTTATGCTGCATATGCCAATCCAATGTTGTATCAGGGGGAAAGAATGCAGGAAGAGGAATTTGAACTGATGAAATCCTATTATCCCCGGATTGTACAGGAAATTCAGGAAAGGGTGGAGGAAGAATGCCACCTGTTGGATTATGAGGGAAGCAGGATATATGATGAATATCCGGATAAGTATATGTTTTATCATCTGTGCAGCAAGATTAAAGAGAGTATGAAACCGGAGATAAAAGCCCAGGCAGAGCAGAGCTGTTTTCTGGATGAACTGGTACATGTGCTTTTGGGGCAGGAAATCTGCAGGAGACGCTGCAGGAGAAAACGCTGCAGAGGAACCTTTTATCACTGGTGAGGACATTGCATTGTATGCATGTTCTGTCAGACAGTAACTTAAAGATTTATTGATATAGATAAAGAAATGATGAAGAATTTAAGAGAATATTTAGAAGAACAAATTAATGAAGATCTGATACAGGCTGTTTTAAGTGGAAGTCGGAGTGCTTCAGGTCCCTCTAGGGTGAAAATCCGACCGGTAAAGCTGAAAAATCAAATCTGTTATCAGGCTTCTGCTACTGAGGGTACGAAGATTTTTCATAAAAATTATACTCAAGGGCAGCTGATCGAATATCTGGAAAAAGAGATCACAGATCATTTTGGACAGTTTCAGGCCAGGGGAAGACGGTTGGATGGAACGGTTCTGGTGAGTAAAAAGGGGAAAATGACTGTAAAAACAAAAAAACATCCGGTAAGTGAACCTGTGCAGATTCAGGCTCATAACCGGGTGAAGCAGTACATCCTGAAGGAGGGTGTTCCGGTGCCCTTTCTGGAAGATCTGGGTGTAATGAATGAGAAAGGCAAGATTATTACTTCAAAATATGACAAATTCCGACAGATTAACTGGTTTCTGGAGTTTATTGAGGATATATTGCCCCAGCTTGCCAGGGACAGAGAAATTACAATTCTGGATTTTGGCTGCGGAAAAAGCTACCTGACCTTTGCCATGTATTATTATCTCCGGCAAATAAAGGGGTATGACGTAAATATCATTGGTCTGGATCTGAAAACAGATGTGATTGAAAAATGTAATAAGCTGGCAGAAAAATATGGATATGAGAAGCTGCATTTTTACCAGGGGGATATTGCTGAATATGAGGGCGTATCTTCTGTAGATATGGTGGTAACTCTTCATGCCTGTGACACGGCTACAGATTATGCACTGGCTAAGGCAGTACAGTGGGGAGCAGGAGTGATCCTCTCTGTGCCGTGCTGCCAGCATGAGGTGAACAGACAGATAAAAAATGAAATGCTGGAACCGGTTTTGCGGTACGGTATTTTGAAAGAGAGAATATCAGCGCTGATTACAGACGGGGTACGTGCCAATCTCCTGGAGAGCAGAGGTTATGAAACACAGCTTCTGGAGTTTATAGATATGGAGCATACGCCTAAAAACCTGCTGATCAGAGCTGTGAAAACCCAAAAGTCTGCAGGGAATCAAAAAGTTTCTGCAAAGAACAAAACAGAGAGAATGATGAAAGAACTGGAGATTCATCCAACTCTGGACAGGCTCTTGGAAATAATTGAGGAAGGGGAGATGATATGAAACAGGTGATTGCCAGAATATTGATCCTGTTCTGTATTTTTCTCGCCGGAGTGTCGGGAACAGCTCTGCTGCTGAATGGAACGGCTACAGATGATCGTTCGGACTTTAATGAGGCTGCTTTTCCTGAAGTTATGGTAGATCTGGATGGTACGCTGGCAAACAGGATGTATGGATATGCCCAGCCTATGCAGGCGGATTTTACCAGAGACAGTGTAACACCACTGGATACTTCTAAGAAGCTGACTTTTGTGGTAAATCCATATGGGGCAGAGGTTCAGAGCTTTTCTTATGAAATTCGTACATCGGATGGAAGCAAGGTTCTGGAGAATAAAAAGATCAAAGCGCTGGAGTCGGATGGTCAGAACCTTCGGGCTTCCGTAGAAATCGGAAGTGACCTGAGAATGAACCAGGAGTATTCTATGCAGATTACTCTGGTGACAGGCGGACGCGAAATATATTATTATACCAGAATAGTGGCAAGAGCTCAGGTGCATGCAGGAGAATATGTAGCTTTTGTAAAGTATTTCTACGAGACCAGTATGGATAAAAATGCGGCAGATGATCTGGCCAGCTATCTGGAACCGGATACAACAGGTGTAGCTACCAATTATTCCAATATCAGTATTAATTCTACGTTGGGAGAGGTGAGCTGGGGAACCCTGAAGCCGCAGATATATAAAGAAGGAATCCCTGTTATCAAGGATATTAATGAGATCACTGCAAGTATTTCCATAGATTATCAGTTTACTTCTCAGAATGAAAATGAGATTACAGAAGTATATGATGTAGAGGAATTTTACAGAATGAGATACATGGATTCCAGAATCCGGCTGTTGGATTTTCAGAGGTCAGCGAATCAGATATTTGATCCGGAAACAGCGGTGTTCTCAGAAGATGGTGTGATTCTGGGAGTGCGAAATAAGGATGTAGAGTATTTGTCAAATGACAGTGGTACAGTAGTTGCTTTTACACAGCAGGGAGACCTGTGGTCCTATGCTCCGGGTAGCAGTAAAGTAAATCGGGTATTCAGTTTCCGGAAGTTGGAGGATGGGGATTTCAGAGATTCCAGAAATCAACACAATATCAAGATTGTGAGAGTCAGTGATGAGGGGGATATAGATTTTGTTCTTTATGGATATATGAACCGGGGAGTTCATGAAGGCTATGAAGGTCTGGTCGTATATCATTTTAACAGTGATAAGAATGTGGTGGAGGAAAAGGCATTTATTCCTATATCCGAATCCTATGAGTTTTTGAAAAGAGATCTGGGAAAATTATCATATGTAAATGAGCAAAATGAGCTTTTCCTTCTTTTTGCCCAGAATCTGTATAAGGTGGATATAGAAGGTAATTCCTACGAGATTCTGGAAGAAGGCATTAAATATGATAATTTTGTAGCTTCTGATAATAATGATCATGCTGCATGGCTGGTCACAGAGGGAGATTCAAAAGGCTGTATCCGGGAAATTGATTTTGATACGAAAAAGACCCGTACGATTACCTGCGAGGAAGGACAGAGACTTAGGACAGCAGGGTTTATCAATGAAGATCTGGTTTATGGAATTCTGCAGAAGTCCGATATTCTTACGGATTCCAACGGACATAGATCAGAGGGAATTCAAACTCTGCGTATTGAGGATTTTGATGGAAATGTGAAGAAGGAATATTATAGGGATGGTCTGTATATTACCAATATTTCTGTGGGAAATACATTGATAGAATTTGAGCTTTCAGCAAAATCCGGGGATACCTATACTGTGCAGAAAAAAGATACGATTATGAATAACGGAAAGGCAGCAGCCAATAATGTTAAGATTGAGCTCATTTCTGCATCACGCACAGGGGTGCGGGTAAAGCTGGTGCTCAGTGAAACTGCTCAGACAGAAAATCCTCTTGCATTCTATGCAAAGATCAGTAATACAAAAGAAGAGTTTATCAGTCTGGATAAGCAGATCCCTCAGGAATCAACTTACTATGTATATGCCAGAGGCGGGCTTGACAGTACCTGGACAGATCCGGCAAAAGCTGTACAGAGAGCTGATGAACAGGGAGGGGTTGTTCTGAACCGTGCTCAGCAGTATGTATGGGAGAGAGGTAACAAAAAAACAAAGATACAGCTGGATACCATGGAAATCCCTGATATAGTACTGGAGGGGACTCTGGATAAAAAAATACTGAAAAAGAAATTGAGAAAGACTGGTACAGTGATCGATCTTTCAGGGTGCAGTCTTGACAGTGTGTTGTATGAGGTAAGTGCCCAGAGGCCTGTGATTGCCAAGACAGGAGATAACACCAGTGTGGTGATTGTAGGATATGATGAGTACAATACGTATCTGTATGATCCTGTAAAAAAGGAGACGTATCCGTATGGTATGAATGATAGTACAGATCTGTTCCAGAAAGCGGGAAATATATTTATCACATATATTGAAGCGGTGCAGGCAGTGCAGGAATAAAGAAAAAGAATGAAATGTAAAAGATAAAGGAGAAAAAGGATATGTTATATGAAAATATTAAGAAGCTGGTTCAGTATGGAATAGAGACAGGGCTGACACCTGCATGTGAAAAAAATTATGCCACAAATCTTCTGCTGGATGTATTTAAGGAAGACGAATATACAGAGCCGGAGGAAGAATATGGTAATATTGATCTGGAGGAAGTGCTGAAAGCACTTCTGGATGAAGCGGTGAAGAGAGGACTGATTGAGGACAGTGTGGTTTATCGTGATCTGTTTGATACCAGACTGATGAACTGTCTGATGCCGCGTCCGGGACAGGTTCAGAAGGAATTCTGGGATAAATATTCCAGGAATCCTGTAGAAGCTACGGATTATTTTTACAAGCTTAGCCAGGACAGTGATTATATCCGGCGTTATCGGGTAAAAAAAGACCAGAAATGGACAGTGGACAGCGAGTATGGAAAAATTGATATTACAATTAACCTTTCCAAACCGGAAAAGGATCCAAAAGCCATTGCAGCAGCAAAACTGGTGAAATCAAGCAGTTATCCAAAATGTCTTCTTTGCCCTGAAAATGAAGGGTATGCAGGTAGAGTAAACCATCCGGCAAGGGAAAACCACAGAATTATTCCCATTACTGTAAATGACAGTCCATGGGGATTCCAATATTCTCCTTATGTATATTATAATGAGCACTGTATCGTATTTAACTGCAGTCATGTTCCTATGAAGATAGAGAGAAATACCTTTATCAAATTATTTGATTTTGTAAAATTGTTTCCTCATTATTTTCTGGGTTCCAATGCGGATCTGCCAATTGTAGGAGGCTCCATTCTCAGTCATGATCATTTCCAGGGAGGACATTATACCTTTGCAATGGCAAAGGCACCTATTGAGAAAACAGTTACCATTCCGGGATATGAGGATGTGGAGGCTGGAATTGTAAAATGGCCTCTTTCCGTACTGAGAATTCGTCATAAGGATGAGAAACGTCTGGTGGATCTGGCTACACATGTTCTGGAAGTGTGGAGAGGATATACAGATGAGGCTGCATTTATTTTTGCAGAGACAGAGGGAGAACCGCATAATACCATTACACCTATCGCACGTAAGGTAGGTGATACCTTTGAACTGGATCTGACACTGAGAAATAATATTACCACAGAAGAGCATCCTCTGGGAGTATATCATCCTCATGCTCAGTATCATCATATTAAAAAGGAAAACATTGGTCTTATTGAGGTAATGGGTCTGGCAGTACTTCCTGCAAGACTGAAGGAGGAACTGGAGCTTCTGGGAGAATATATTCTGGAAGGAAAGGATGTTTCTTCTAATGAAAAGATAGAAAAGCATGCAGACTGGGTGGCAGAATTTCTGCCAAAATATGAATATCTGGATAAAGAAAATATCCAGGATGTGCTTCGCAAAGAAGTGGGAAATGTTTTTGTTCATGTTCTTGAGGATGCAGGAGTTTATAAATGCACGCCAGAGGGCAGAACAGCGTTTATGAAATTTATTGACAGACTCTAAGCATTGTTGCAGGATGTCCTGTGGCGTGCCTGAGGGTTTTGTAAAATGGAGGTAATAAAAGTATGGACAGACGAAAACACAAAGGAGGAAAACGGCTGGCCTGCCTTTTTCTGGCAGCGGCAGTGATAACAGCAGGAATTCCGGTACAGGCAGTGGAGTTTGAGGCTCCCTGCGCAGATGCAGGGCTGTTTAGCTCTGGCGAGGATGATGCTTACACAGGATATGTGGGGGAAAACAGTGATAGGGGTGAGACTGCAGTGCAGGCCACACCTATACCTGTTTCAACAGTGATTCCTGAGGTATCACCTTCACCGGCCCCTGAGGTGTCGCCTTCTGTAACTCCGGAAGTATCTCCGACAGTAACCCCTGAGGTGTCTCCGAGCATAACGCCAATAGTGACGCCAACTCCAACAGTGATGCCGACACCAACAGTGACACCAACACCTACTCCGGTACCCTTTGATCCTGCGAAAGAAGTGCAGATTCGTTTTATGGATGGTGATGGCATTGAGTGCGAAAATCTCAGGACAGTGGTAAAGTGGGATGACTCTGTACTGCTTCCCCATGTGCCGGATTCTGCAGCACCTGATAAGTGGAAGCTGGAGCAAAATGAGATGCTTGCTGATGGCATCACCTTTAATGGCGGTGAAAAGCTGACTTTAAAAAAGACAGAAAGCTGGCCAAAGTTTCTCAAAGATGGTGTGCTGACTTTTTATATGCCCAGGAAGTGTAAAGTGGTTCTTTATAACAATTCCGGAACAGCGTCCTTTTCCAAACTGACATTGACAGCCTATGAGACCAATTCCGTGATGTTGCCGGATCCAGGAGGCACAAAGTATGTGAATTATGGCTGGACAGATGAACAGGGAGGCACAGAGGTAAAATATGAACTGAATTCTCAATATACAGTAAATAAGGATCAGTTCCTGTATATTATCCGCCGCACGGCTTTGCAGGTGACTTTCCGTTCACAAAGCGGAGCAAGTAATAACACATTTGCAAGGTTGAATCAGACCATTGGAAAAGGGCTGACGATACAGCTTCCCAAGGTGCCGGCCAGAAAGGGATATCAGGCTCTGGGCTGGGCTCTCAGCAAAAATGCATCTAAAGCGGCTTATGCGCAAGGTAAAGTGATTACTGTAAAGAAGAATCTTAACTTTTATGCAGTTTATAAAAAGATGCCATATAAAGTAACCTTTAATAATAACAGTGGGACCAGTACCAGCAAAACCTATACTTCCCTGGATCTGTATGCAGCAAAAAACCAGAAAATCACTCTTCCGGAGGTTCCTAAGGCAAAGGGATATATCAATCTGGGCTGGACTACCACAAAGGGAGGGAAAAATCCGGTATATGCAGCAGGCAGTCAGGTAAAGGTTACAAAAAATACTACTTATTATGCAGTACGCAGAAAGAGTAAATATTATACCGTACAGTTCTTCCTGGGAAATGGGAAAACAAATGCCTCTTACCAGAAGCTGAATATGAAGGTTGAAGAGGGAACCACCATCACTTTCCCATTGGTGCCGGCCAGAACCGGATATGTGAATAAAGGCTGGTCCACAAAGAAGAATGCAGATAAAGCTACCAGCAGAACCACTTATACGGTGAAGAAGAATCTTAAATTGTATGCTGTTCAGAAAAAGGCAGTGAAGATTGCCTTTTATACAAACAGCGGAGTGGTATCCTCCACGGTAACTCTTGGAAAGGGAGATACTTATACTCTGCCTGGTGTGAAGGATGCAGCCGGGTATACATTTATGGGATGGTCACCCAGGCAGGGACAGAACACAAGTCCTGAATATGAGGCAGAGCAGGAGATTGTAGTGGATGATAATATGAATCTGTATGCTGTGGTATTCAGGAATTCTTCAGAGAAAAACCTGCCGGCGGAGGAACTGCCTCAGGTAAATCCCTATCAGTACAAGCAGGTGGTATTTGTGGGAGATTCCCGGACGGAATTTATGAGTAATGTGCTGAAGAACATGCCGGCGAATGTGACTGAGAATGTGAAATTTGTGTGCAAGAGAGGTGAAGGATACGAGTGGCTGATCAGCACCGGTTATCAGGAACTGTATCGTCTGGTAGAGCATGATACCAATAGTATTTTACAGAAAAAAACAGCTGTGATCTTTAATTTCGGTGTAAATGATCTGAAAAAATACAAGAAATATGCGTCATATTATAATCTCATTGAGCCAATCCTTACGAGTAAGGGATGTGAGCTGTATTTTATGTCAGTTAACCCTATAAACAGAAAAATGCTTTCTAATGCAGACAGGGCGGACAGAAGTGAAGCTGAACTCAGAAGGATGAATGATTATCTTAGAGAAAATCTGTCTTCAGCCTATACCTATATTGATATGTACAGCTATCTGAAGAGTACAGGATATAGTTTTTCAAGTGATCATTATGGTGCTGGGACGATAGATGACGGACTTCATTATACAGCGGCTACTTATAAGAGAATTTATGCCAGATGTCTGGATTCTCTGAAAAGACGATAAATGATTATGGAAAATATCAGATTACTCCTTGCGTGAAATCAGGGAATAGTCTATACTAAAAGGCGAGACGGCTGTGGGAATTAACAGCGTTTCGTCTTTTTAGCAATATTCGTTTGATAATGGGAGAAAGAGGAAATATTGAGATGAAATTAACAACAGTAAAAGAAATTTATAAAAACAGAGAACAGTATCTGGATAAAGAGGTTACCGTAGGCGGCTGGGTCAGAAGCGTACGTGATTCCAAGACATTTGGATTTATTGTGCTTCATGACGGTACTTTTTTTGAGACCCTTCAGGTTGTTTATCACGATACTATGGAGAATTTTTCAGAAATCTGTAAACTGAATGTAGGTGCTGCCATCATTGTAAAGGGTACTCTTGTAGCTACACCACAGGCTAAGCAGCCCTTTGAGATCCAGGCGTCAGAGGTTGTTGTAGAGGGAACCTCAGCACCTGATTATCCGCTGCAGAAGAAACGTCATAGTCTGGAATATCTGAGAACGATTACACATCTTCGTTCACGTACCAATACTTTCCAGGCAGTATTTCGCGTTCGTTCTCTCTGTGCCTATGCAATTCATAAATTCTTCCAGGAACAGGGCTTTGTATATGTGCATACTCCTCTGATTACAGGAAGTGACTGCGAGGGAGCGGGAGAAATGTTCCAGGTTACTACACTGGATATGAATAATGTGCCAAAGGATGATAAAGGAGCAATTGATTATACTCAGGATTTCTTTGGAAAAGAGACCAATCTGACAGTAAGCGGACAGTTAAACTGCGAAACTTTTGCTCAGGCATTCCGCAATGTTTATACCTTTGGTCCTACTTTCCGTGCTGAGAATTCCAATACTACCCGCCATGCAGCAGAGTTCTGGATGATAGAGCCGGAATGTGCTTTTGCTGATCTGAATGACAATATGGATCTGGCAGAGGCTATGTTGAAATATGTGATCCGTTATGTTCTGGAGAATGCCCCGGAGGAAATGAATTTCTTTAATTCCTTCGTAGATAAGGGACTTCTGGACAGATTAAATCATGTGGTAAATTCTGAGTTTGGTCATGTTACCTACACAGAGGCAGTAGAGATTTTGGAGAAGAATAACGATAAATTTGATTATAAGGTATTCTGGGGTTGTGACCTGCAGACTGAGCATGAGAGATATCTTACAGAGGAAATTTTCAAAAAACCAGTATTTGTCACAGACTATCCGAAGGAAATCAAGGCCTTCTATATGAAAATGAATGAGGATAATAAAACAGTTGCAGCTATGGACTGTCTGGTACCGGGAATTGGAGAGATCATCGGAGGAAGCCAGAGAGAGGATGATCTGGAGAAGCTTGAAAAGCGTATGGATGAACTGGGTCTGAAAAAGGAAGATTATGATTTCTATCTGGATCTCCGTAAATATGGTACTACCCGTCATGCAGGTTTTGGACTGGGATTTGAGCGCTGCGTAATGTACCTTACCGGCATGGGAAATATTCGTGACGTAATCCCATTCCCAAGAACTGTTAAGAATTGCGACCTGTAAGTATAGGCTGATTGTTTTATTCGTTTGATTTAGAAAGAGAGATTGGCATGAGATTTATCCATCTTGCAGATGTACATTTAGGTGCAGTCCCTGACAGAGGCTGTTCCTGGAGCAGCAGGCGAGAGGAAGAAATCTGGGAAACTTTCCGCCGGGTTATTGCGGGCATCCGCGAGAATCCGGTGGATTTGTTATTTATAGCAGGAGATTTGTTCCATCGTCAGCCGCTGCTGCGTGAGTTAAAAGAAGTAAATAATTTGTTTTCTTCTATACCGGATACCCGGGTTTATCTGATGGCGGGAAACCATGATTATCTGAAAGAAAACTGTTTTTACAGAGGATTTCAGTGGTCGTCCAACGTGTTTTTTTTTGAAAAAGAAGAGCTAACCTGTGTGAAGGATGAGAAATTGGATGTCTATATTTATGGGCTCAGCTATGAACACCAGGAAATAGAGGAACCCCTTTATGATTCTGCCAGTCCACGGGCAGAGGAAGGAATCCATATTCTGCTGGCTCATGGGGGAGATGCAAAGCATATTCCTGTAAATATGGGGGCAGTATCCGGTGCAGGCTTTGATTATATTGCATTGGGGCATCTCCATGAGCCTCAGATCTTGATTCCGGACAAAGCTGCTTATGCAGGGGCACTGGAACCTGTGGACAGGGAAGATATGGGACCCCATGGCTATATGGAGGGAGAACTGGAGAATGGAAGCCTGAAAACCAGGTTTGTTCCCTTTGCCTGCCGCTCTTATGAGCAGATCACGCTGATGCTGCGTGAGGACTCTACACAGGCATCTGCGGAAAATATGCTGAAGGCAGATTTGTCTCAAAAGGGCAGAATGAATATTTATAAAATTTTTATCAGAGGAAACCGGACTCCCGGTTTTTGGCTTCTGCCGGAAAAGCTGAAAACCTTTGGAATTATTTCAGAAGTTGTAGATGAGTCCAGACCATCTTATGACCTGGAGATGATGGAAAAGCAATATAGCGGGACTCTGATCGGAGATTATATCAGATATTTTCCTGAAAATAACAGAACAGAAACAGAGGAGAAAGCCTTATATTATGGAATTCAGGCATTGATGGAGACTGGCAGGTTTTCCGGGATGAAGGGAGAGCCTGAAAAGGAAGCCGGATATTCGCTGGATCTGGAGCGTTCCATGCAGATGTTGAAAATGTCCAGAAAGGGATTTTTGGTTCAGCAGGAGAGAAGGTGCAGGGATGAGGAAGGGGAGCTGCAAAAGCTTTTGACAAATGTGGAGCATGTCCAGAGAGAGATGAATACTCTGAAGGGTAATCTGGATCAGATTGAGGAAAAAGAGAATTCTCTTCATATGCGGCCTGGAGATGAGACAGGAGTGGCTATTCTGGACAGAAAGACGGAAAGGGCCAGGAAAAAGAGAGATTTTTATACTGCAGGGATGATCCTGTCTGCTGTTCTGGGAATTATTCTGCTTGTGGCAGCTACTGTGTTTACGGACAGTGCTGTTCTTGAATTGGGCATTCTTGTGATTGCGGCTTTAGGCGTATGTGTCTTTGGAACCGGAAGGATGAAAGGGGCCAGAGAACTGCAGAAGAGAGGACGCATGAAGGCAAAATGGCTGTCCAGACAGCAGGAGCTGAAAAAGAACAGGGAAGAACTGCAGCGGGAGTATTGTGAAAGGGAAGTTTCCCTTGGAAATCTGCAGGAGGAATATAGAGAGTATGAGGACAGAATTTGTCTGACTGCGAGGGAAGAAATAGATATTAAGGCATTGAATCTGGCTATGGGAGTTATTAAAAAGTATTCGGAGGGACGCTAAAAGCGGCGGTTCCTCTGGGGCTCATGGTTTTGAGAGCTAATAACTTTAAGGTTTGGAAAATCGGCTAGCTGCATAAAAAAATCCGCAAAATCCGCCCATATGGGCGAGTTTTACGGATTTTTTTGGCTGTGTTTTGGCAGAGGCTTTATTGGGGACGCAGATTGCTTCGCTTCTGCTGGAAGGGAACACGCTATACTAACTCATTTAGTATAGCGAGACATGTAGTTGGTTACGCAGCGGTTGATTCGGTCCACAGGGTTAAGGAGCTGGCTGATGGACTGGTCGTGGTTGAGGGTGTCGATGATCAGGGCAATGTATTTGCTCATGTCGCAGGTGATATAGTAGTCTTTGGCAAGAAGCTCAGGGGACTGGTAAATCAGGTTAGTGGTGAGCAGCTTGTCGAAGACGCCATCTTTGTGGGCTTTGTCGAATTTTTCCAGGCCATCGGTGAAGAGACCGAAGGTGGAACAGATATAGATTCGACCTGCACCTCTTTCTTTGAGGAGAGAGGAAATTTTAAGTACTGTATCTCCGGAGGAAATCATATCATCGATGAGAATCATGTCTTTGCCTTTAAGGTTTGGTCCAAGGAATTCGTAGGCTGCGATTGGATGGCGGCCATTCACTCGTTTGGAATAATCAAGACGTTTGTAGTACATTCCCATATCTACCCCCAGGATATTGGCCAGATAGATAGCACGGTTCATGCTTCCTTCGTCAGGGCTGATGATCATGAAGTGGTCATTGTCAATGTGAAGGCCATCTTCATGGTTTAAGAGAGCTTTGATAAACTGGTAGGAAGGCTGGATGGTTTCAAATCCGTGCATAGGGGTTGCGTTCTGGACACGGGCATCGTGGGCATCAAATGTGATGATGTTTTCTACACCCATGCTTACCAGCTCCTGAAGTGCAGTTGCACAGTCCAGGGATTCTCGGCCGTTGCGGATGTTCTGGCGGCTTTCATACAGGTATGGCATGATTACATTTATTCGGCGGGCCTTTCCGCTGACTGCGCCGATCACACGTTTTAAGTCCTGGAAATGGTCATCCGGAGACATAAGATTGGTAAATGGTCCGATATTGTAAGTGATGCTGTAATTGCATACGTCTACCATGATATAGATATCATCGCCGCGGACGGATTCCAGGATAGTACATTTGGCCTCTCCGGAACCGAAACGTGCTGTCTGAACAGGGAGGAGATAAGAATCTCTCTGATAACCCTCGAAAGCAAAGGAGCCCAGTTCATCGTGGGAACGTTCCTTACGCCACTGAATCAGCCAGTCATTGACTTTTTCTCCCAGATCTTTACAGCTGATCAGTGGGATCAGACCCAGTCTTCCCACCGGAAGTGTAGTTAAATCCTTTGTATTTGTCTGTGACATGATTTTATTTTCCTCCTAAGAATATTTTCTGTATCCGAATATCTTTGGCTTCCAGCTTTACCATACGATAATTGCTGGCTATCCGGGAAAAGGTTCTCTCGGAATAGGTGTCCGAGAAATTTTCAAGTTTTAGATTTGTAGAAATAATTGTTGATTTTCTGCGCATGATTCGTTCGTTTATGCACAAAAACAACTGAGAAGATACGAAACTGTTAGTCAGTTCGGTTCCCAGATCATCGATGATCAGCAGATCACTGTCAAGTATAAATTCTGCACCCTCGTTTTTTTCCCTGGAGAATTTGGAATCTGCAAGGAGATCAAAAAGATCAAAGGCAGAGAAGTACATGACACAGTGGGCTGTATCCAGTAATTCCTGTGCGATGCAGTGGGAGAGAAAGGTTTTGCCCACGCCGGTATCTCCGTAGAGAAAAAGATTTTCGAAACAAGTGTCAAATGTCCTTACGAAATTTCTGGCGGTATCGAAAGCCTTTTTGGCGGTTTCTCTTTCAGTCAGTCCCGTAGCTTCGTTTCTCATTGTATCAGAATAGTAGTCAAAAGAAAAGTGCTCAAAGTTTTCTTTTTTGAGAATTTCTTTTAAATTGGACTGTGTGTAGAGTAATTCTATCTCAGCCTTCTTGAAGCAGATACATTTTTTATCTCCTACATAACCCGTATCCTGACACAGGGGGCAGGTGTAGGGAAGCTCCAGATAATCTTCAGGATAAGAATTGCATACAAGTAAGGCAGTCCGCTCCTGAGACAGGAGAGAGATTGCTGCTTTCAGGTCCTCGGTACCGGAGGCCTGTCCGCTTAGCAAGGCTCTGGCCTTTTGTGTACTTAAAGTAGCCACTTCTTCATCGATTTCTCTGATTCGGGGGATTTTGGCATAGATTTCCTGTTTATGTTCTTCCAGAAGACGACGGTTCCTGGATTGGGCCTTGCTGTATTCCCTCATAATCTTATCGTACTGATAGTTCTGTAAAGGCATGAACTGCCTCCTTTTCTGTATATCTTTAGGTGATATGGTTCTTTACTGGTTCAGTAATTTCTTTTCATATTCGTTGAAGTCGTATTTTCGCTGATGAAAATTATTGAATCGGTTCTGACTGGCAGGTTTAGCAGATGAGTCTCTTTTGTTAGATGCTTTTTCTGCTTTTTCCAGTTTACGCTGCTGACGCTGGGCATCCAGCTGGCGGATATCGGAAAGATTTTTGACACTTTTATCCTTCCAGCCAGAGAGGATCTTGTCTGCATAGGGGAAGCTGGGCTGACCGGTTGCCAGAACCGTACGGCTGCAGGCTTCCTGGACAATGTCAAGTGTGAAGCCATAATCCTTCAGCCAGGTGTCCATGAGAGAAATTTCATTTTCTACAGGATTTCGGCCGCTGATCCCCATAGCTTTCAGGATGATGTAATATTCCCGGTTATACTGGGAATTTGTTTCTTTAGCCATGGTAACAGTGGAGATTCCTTCTTTGGCCCATGCAAGCGCCACAGTTTCTATGTATCGAATACTCTTATGTCCTCTGCTGACACTGTATTCAATCAGATATTCTATGAGATCCGGGGAAAAATGAAGCTCATCATAGAAGAACATGATCTTTTTAACTTCAGTGGGAGTCAGAGTTTTGCCCAGGTATTGTTCTGTAATATAGAGTAACTGAACAATCTCATCGTTCTGTTTCAATTCTTTCACACGGTCAGGGGTCAGAGAGGAAACAGAAGCCGGTGCAGAATCAGGGGTGGGTTCAGGTGCAGGCAGGATGGAATTTTTATTCTGCTTTTTTGGTTCGGTCAGGGTAATACAGGAAATTTCGCCGCTGTCCTGACAATTTAAAATCAGGAGTTTTTCTTTTTCCCAGTATTTCAGGGCGCGGAGGATATCTCTCTCTGTACAGAAAAAATGATCTGCCATCTGTTCCAGGCTGAACGGAGTGGTTCCGTCAGACAGCAGACGGAGAAGATGGATGTATACTTTTACAAATTCCCCGTTGGCTCTGGGCATATAGTTGTCTATAAAATCATTGGTTAGGACTGTGACTTCCCGGGGGGAAGCAGTCTGTAATGTGATGGATGTCATGAATCTGCTCGCTTTCCTGTTTTATGGTCATATTGATTTTTGACCCTAATATCATCTGAATTATAGCACAACCTTTATTTTTGTGCCAGAGGAAAGATTGGTGAAGTGGCGCTGCTGAGAATGAAGAGAGTAGTAATGTGGATAATGTGGAAAAGCAAAAATGTAAATGATTATTGGAAACTTGAAAAACAACGATTTTGGGCGAAGAACATAGAATTTATGTTAAGAAAACTGTCGAATTATGTTAAATGATTTATACACATATAAATCCACAATAATGGGAGACATAAAATGTGTATAACCATGTGGATAATGTGGATAAGTGCAAAAAAGAGGAAAAAAACACAGGCAGAGAATGTGGAACAATTTGTTTATAACTTTGGGATAAATACACCGCCAATTGAAAAAGTGATTCTGAATTTGGAGTAAAAAAGAGACCGCCGGATATGAAATCCTGACGGTCTCCTGATTTTTTATTTACCTAAAAGCTGTTCGCCGATAGTTACCACGTCACCGGCTCCCATAGTGATAAGCAGATCGCCTTCCTGGCAGTTGGAGAGAAGAAAATTCTCGATCTCATCAAAAGTCGGGAAGTATTCACAGGGAGTGCCAAGTTCCTGGATTCTCTTCTGAAGATCTGCGGAAGAAATACCCAGATCATCGGTTTCTCTTGCTGCATAAATATCGGCTACAACTACATGGTCAGCCAGAGTAAGTGCCTTGGCAAATTCCGGCAGAAGTGCTTTGGTACGGGTATATGTATGAGGCTGGAATACGCACCATACTTTATTGTGAGGATAGTTGTGGGCTGCGTTTAAGGTAGCTTCGATTTCTGTAGGGTGATGTGCATAATCATCAATAATAGTAACACCTGCCACCTGGCCTTTATACTGGAAACGGCGGTCAGTACCGGTAAAGCTTCCAAGACCCTTGATAATCACATCTTCGGAAAGTCCCAGAAGATGTCCCAGGGCAATTGCTGCCAATGCATTAGATACATTATGGATACCCGGTACCTTCAAATAATAACTTCCTACTTTTACACCATGACGAAGAACAGAGAAAGAAGCGTGACCATATTTATCATAGGTAATATCCCCTGCCTGATAATCTGCATCCTGTTCCAGACCATAGGTGATCACATTGCAGGGAAGGTCGCGGATGATCTCTTCGTATCTGGGCGTGTCTGCATTAATGATCAGAGTTCCGTCAGCAGGAAGAAGCTGGGCAAAACGGCGGAAGGAATGACGGATATCATCAATATCCTTAAAAAAGTCCAGATGATCGGCATCTATGTTCAGGATAATACTGATTTTTGGAAAAAAGCTCAGGAAGCTGTTGGTATATTCGCAGGCTTCTGTGACAAAGGTTTCAGATTCGCCTACACGGATATTGCCTCCGATGGCAGGGAGAATGCCACCCACACTGATGGTAGGATCGCAGTTTCCCTCCAGGAGAATGTGGGATACCATGGAAGTGGTGGTTGTTTTACCGTGAGTTCCGGAAATGGCAATGGGAGTTTCGTAATTGCGCATGATCTGTCCCAGAAGTTCTGCACGGGTAAGCATTGGCAGTCCCTTTTGTACTGCGCAGGCATATTCCGGATTATCCGGATGAACGGCAGCAGTGTAAACTACCAGTTCTACCTGATCACTGATATTGGAAGCGCGTTGACCGTAGTAAATAGTAGCACCTTTTTTCTCCAGTGCCTGGGTCAGAGGGCTGGACTTGGAATCGGAACCTGAGATAATGAAATTCTCTTCGAGAAGAATCTCAGCCAGACCGCTCATACTGATTCCGCCGATGCCAATGAAATGGATATGCAGCGGTTTATGAAAATCTATCTGATACATAATATGGTTCTCCTTATTTTGGTTTGGGCTTATTATACTCCCGGAAAGGAAAAATGAAAAGTCTTTCAGTTATATCTTTTTTGTGATGGTAAGGATATAGCAAAAAAATACAAAAAAACAGATAAATATATAGAAAAAATGCATAATAAATATAAGAAAAACCGAAGCGTGTCAAAAAAAGGCGTATACAATAGCTCTAAAAATAGTAAAAAACAGAAAGAAAAATTGTAAAAAATGTTCACTAACTATAGGAAGTGTGGTATAATGAGAAAATCATAACATACAAGAGGTGATTGCATGATAAAGAAAGAAATGATAGCCATGCTTTTAGCTGGCGGCCAGGGCAGCAGGCTGGGCGTACTGACAGAGAAAGTAGCAAAACCTGCAGTTGCTTTTGGCGGAAAGTATCGTATCATAGACTTTCCTTTAAGTAACTGCATTAACTCGGGTATCGATACAGTAGGCGTATTAACACAGTATCAGCCGTTGAGGCTTAATACACATATAGGTATTGGTATTCCGTGGGATCTTGACAGAAACGAGGGTGGTGTAACTGTACTTCCCCCATATGAAAAAAGTACAAGCAGTGAGTGGTACACAGGAACGGCCAATGCGATCTTTCAGAATATGGATTACATGGAACAGTATAATCCGGACTATGTCCTGATCTTGTCCGGTGACCATATTTATAAGATGGATTATGAGGTGATGCTTGATTTTCACAAGGCAAATAAAGCAGATGTGACAATCGCCTGTATGCCTGTACCTATGGAGGAAGCAAGCCGTTTCGGTATTATGGTGACTGATGATATGGGAAGGATCACCGAGTTTGAGGAGAAGCCGGAGAATCCAAGCAGTAATCTTGCGTCCATGGGTATTTATATTTTCAGCTGGCCTGCACTGAAGGAGGCACTGGTCTCTCTGAAGGACCAGAATGGCTGTGATTTTGGAAAGCATATTCTTCCCTATTGTAAGGAAAAAGGTGAGAGACTTTTTGCTTATGAATATAACGGATATTGGAAGGATGTAGGGACTCTTGGATCATATTGGGAAGCCAATATGGAACTGATCGATATTATTCCGGAATTTAATCTTTATGAAGAGTTCTGGAAGATTTATACAAAAGGGGATATTATTCCGCCTCAGTACATTTCAGCAGAGGCTGTTACAGACAGGTGTCTTATAGGTGAAGGTTCTGAGATCTATGGTGAAGTACATAATTCTGTGATTGGCCCTAATGTTGTTATTGGAAAGGGTAGTGTGATCCGTGACTCCATTATTATGCGCAATTCCGTGGTGGGAGAGAACGTACAGATGGACAAAGCGATTATTGCAGAAGATGTTATTATAGGTAATCATGTTGTCCTGGGCTGTGGAGAGGAAGCCCCCAATGTGGCAAAGCCGGCAGTTTATGCTTTTGGAATTGCCACTGTAGGTGAACGCAGTGTGGTTCCGGACAATGTGAAAATTGGTAAAAATACTGCTATATCAGGCGTGACTACCCCGGAGGATTATCCGAATGGAGAACTGGCAGGCGGACAGGTGATCACAGCAAAGGATGGTGACGGGAAATGAGAGCAATAGGTATTATTTTAGCGGGTGGCAATAATAACCGCATGAGAGAATTATCAAATAAGAGGGCAATTGCAGCTATGCCCATTGCCGGAAGCTATCGAAGTATTGATTTTGCGTTGAGCAATATGGCGAGCTCTCATATTCAGAAAGTGGCAGTGTTGACACAGTACAATGCCCGATCTCTGAATGAGCATCTGAGTTCTTCCAAATGGTGGGATTTTGGCAGAAAACAGGGAGGACTTTTTGTATTCACACCTACGATTACCAAGGAAAACAGCCTCTGGTATCAGGGCACTGCAGATGCAATCTATCAGAATCTCCAATTCCTGAAAAGCAGCCATGAGCCCTATGTGGTAATTGCGTCCGGTGATTGTGTCTATAAGATGGATTACAATAAAGTGTTGGAATATCATATTGCAAAGAGGGCAGATGTTACAGTGGTATGCACTACTTGTGAGGATCCGGCGGAGATTGAGCGGTTTGGTGTACTCCGTATGAATGAGGACTGCAGGATCGAGGAATTTGAAGAGAAGCCCATGGTGTCTTCTTATAATACAATTTCAACAGGAATCTATGTGATCCGCCGCAGACAGCTGATTGAGCTGATCGAGAGAGCTGCTTTGGAGGGACGCCATGATTTTGTAAAGGATATTCTTATCCGTTACAAAAATCTGAAGAGAATCTATGGATATAAGATTGATTCTTATTGGAGTAATATTTCTACAGCAGAAGCTTATTATAAAACAAATATGGACTTTCTGAAGCCGGAAATCCGTAATTATTTCTTTAAACAGGAGCCAACTGTGAAGACAAAGATTGATGACCTGCCTCCGGCAAAATATAATCCGGGTGCCCAGGTGAAGAACAGTCTGGTGGCCAGTGGATGTATTATCAATGGTACAGTTGAGAATTCTGTTCTTTTTAAAGATGTCTTTGTGGGAAATAATTGTGTGATCAAGAATTCTGTTATTCTGAATAATGTATATCTGGGAGACAATACACATATTGAAAACTGTATTGTGGAAAGCAGAGACACGATCCGTGCCAACTCCTATTACTGTGGTGAGGGAGAAGTAAAAATCGTTGTAGAGAAAAACGATCGTTATGTATTGTAAATCAGATTTAACCGAATCAAGTAGCGAAGCGGATGATTTTATCCGATTGACTAATGAAAGAAAAACCGTCAGAAATGTCTGGCAGATTGAAAGGAGCAAGTAAACATTATGAATATCACTGATGTGCGTGTGAGGAAGGTGGCAAAAGAAGGAAAGATGAAGGCCGTTGTGTCTATTACCATAGATGATGAGTTTGTGGTACATGATATTAAGGTGATTGAGGGCGAAAAAGGCCTGTTTATTGCTATGCCAAGCCGAAAGGCAGCAGATGGAGAATACAGGGATATTGCCCATCCGATTAATTCCGGAACCCGTGACCGGATTCAGACTATCATTCTGAGCAAATATCAGGAAGCTATACTGGCTGAGCCGGAAGAGGAAGCTGTTGCTGCAGAGGAATAAATAAAAGAATAATTGCTTTGGAAAGACTGTTGTGAGGAGATGAAATATCAATCACAGCAGTCTTTTTATACGGTAAATATTACATATTTATTACAAAAATTAAGGAAAAGTGTTGATTTTTTTACGGTTTATGTTATACTTACCTTCAGAAAAACTTGAAAGGTGATTTGTTTATGAAAAAAAAGATTATTTCATTGCTGTTGGCAGGGCTGTTTGTTCTTTCTAATATAACAGTTACATATGCCACAGAAGGTGAAATTGCAGATATGCAGGCACAGAAACAGCAGGCAGAGGCAGGACTTGCCCAGGCTCAGGCTGATATCAGTGCAATGGAAGGCAAGAAACAGGAGCTGGAGGATTATCTTTCAGATTTGAATGTGCAGTATGAGGAGCTTACCAATGTGATCTCTGATCTGAGCGTTCAGGCAGGTGAAAAAGAAAACCAGTTAAAAGATATTCAGAAGAAATTAAAGAAAGCCCAGAAAGCTTCTGATAAGCAGTATGAAGATATGAAGCTGCGTATTCAGTATATGTATGAAAATGGAGGAACTACAGCACTGCAGACATTGCTTTCTTCCAAAGATCTGGCAGAATTTCTCAATACTGCAGAGAGTGTTTCAAAGATTTCCCAGTATGACAGAAATATGCTTGAGAAATATGAGAATCTTCAGGAGACTATTAAGGAGCAGAAAACGGCAGCCCAGGAAGAGAAAACAGCCATTGACAGTCTTCTTGCGGAGCGTTCCGCTAAACAGCAGGAAGTGCAGGAGCTGGCTGCAAGCACCAGTGATAATATTTCTTCTTATATCGCACAGATCAGTGCCAGTCAGGAGGAGGCAGCAGCACTGACAGCTCAGATCAACAGTGCAGACAATAGTATTGCACAGCTGATCCAGCAGGCAGAGGCGGAAAAAGCAGCCCAGGAAAGAGCTGAGGCAGAAGCGGCAGCTGCGGAGGAAGCTTCCGGTGAGGAGGATACCACTGAAGAAGATGCTGCAGAAGATACAGTGGGTTATGAGGAAGATACCACAGAGGAAAACTATACAGAGGAGAACGATGAAAGCCAGGAATCCGGAGAGGATACTTCAGATGCAGAGGAGTCTTCAGAAAGCACAGAGGACAGCTCAGATGCTTCAGAGGATCAGTCTTCTTCAGAAAGTACGAATTCCGGACAGGGTAAGTATCTTGGGAATTTCACTCTGACAGCCTATTGTAATTGTGCGCAGTGCTGCGGTACAGCAGGTAATCTGACAGCCAGCGGAACTGTTCCCGCAGCCGGACGTACTGTTGCTATGGCAGGAGTTCCTTTTGGCACTCAGCTTCTGATCAATGGAAATGTGTATACAGTAGAGGATCTGGGAACTCCCTACGGACATGTAGATATCTTCTTTGATAATCATTCAGATGCTTTAAGCTTTGGACTTCAGTCTGCAGAGGTTTACCAGCTGAACTAAGGAGACGGATATCATGAGAATCTGCGGATTTAATAAAACAACTTTGCTGGATTATCCGGGAAAGGTAGCCAGTACCATATTTTTGGGAGGATGTAATTTTCGATGTCCCTTTTGCCAGAACAGTGTACTGGTGTTGCATCCGGAGGAACAGCCGGATTATGCCAGAGAGGATATCCTGGCTTTTCTGAAAAAACGGAAAGGGATTCTGGACGGAGTATGTATTTCGGGAGGAGAGCCCACATTGGCTGCAGACCTGGAAGAATTTTTGAGACAAATCAAAGATCTGGGATATCTGATCAAACTGGACACCAATGGTACCAGACCGGAGGTGGTAAAGCATCTGGCAGAATCAAAGCTCATTGATAAGGTTGCTGTTGATATTAAAGCCGGGCCGGATCATTATTCCAGATTAGCCGGGGTTTCAGCTCCGGCAATGGACAAAGTCAGAGAAACAGTGGATTTTTTGCTTCATGGACAATTAGATTATGAGTTTCGGACCACTGTGGTAAAAGAGCTTCATACTGAGGAGGACTTCCGGGAAATCGGACAGTGGCTCAGGGGCGCAAAGGAATATTATCTCCAGGCATATAAGGACTCTGACGGAGTCCTTAAGCCTGGATTTGAAAGTTATACCCTGGCGGAATTGCAGGCCTTTCAGAAGATTTTAAAAGAGACGATATCCTTAGTGGAAATCCGGGGGATAGACTGAGCGATACCAATATCCGCCTTTGGAATGAGGAAGCTGGATCTGACTGCTTTCCCGGAAATAAGAGAAGCCAAATATGCCTGCCATAAAGCTTTCCTGTTGATTGTAGCATCCGGGGACACCTAGGATATATTGTTCCTGGCAGGTAATGCCCAGCAGCAGATGCCCGAAATTATAAAATCCGTATTGTATGAAACGGTTATTCCGGAGGGAGTTATGCTGCGATGGAAAATGCCGCAGGTCGTTTAACTGGATTTTCCAGGCATTGGTAAGCCAGCCGTCTGTAAAGGGTACGAAAGAATCCTGAAGTGAATAGGGAAAGGATACAGTGGATTCCTGAGGAACAGCCCATTGGGAGGAAACCGTCTGTTCTGTGCTTTGCTGGGTCAGAACTACCGGGGACTCAGGTAGTTCTTCGGACTGTTCTTCAGACTGTTCGGCTGTCGCAACGTTCGGTTCGGACTGATGATCAGTTTTTATTTCTCGGAAATCTTCTGGACGGATAGGCAGGTCATCCCATTGGGTGCCTAGAAAGCTTCCGGATTCTGTGAGGAAAAGCATTCCGTTTAACTGATCCAGAGATATTCCGGAAGCGTTCATGCTGGCAGAATCTGTTTCAATGAAACCCTCAATAGCATCTGGCCTGGTATTCAGGATTTCCAGAAGGATGCCATTCATCAGGCCATCCTTGCGGACAAAACCGTAAATTTTACACGGCAGGTCTGCCGGGAGTCCCGGGCAATGCAGATGCAGCTCTATTCTACATTGCTGTTCCCGCTCTTCGACTTTGATAAATCCGCAGTTGTTTTCTTTTTTTCCTTTCAGATATTCATATACATATGCAACAAAACGCCGATATCCGGACATGAAAAAACCTCCATGCTCATTGATTCAGTAATGTATATGTAATTCATGAGAAAATATTCGAAAAAAACAAAAAAATAAAAAACTTGAAAAAACTTGTTGACAAAAGAATAAAATACTAATATAATAGTTTTTGCATTAGCGAAGCGTGGCTCAGTTTGGTAGAGCGCTGCGTTCGGGACGCAGAGGTCGTGGGTTCGAATCCCGTCGCTTCGACTGCATAGAAGAAAGCTTGAAGACATTATGTGTTCAGGCTTTTTTTGCGCTCGAAATCATTGACAAAACAGGGGGTGAGCAGGTGACGGAACAGGAAAAATTTATGAAAGAAGCCATACGTCAGGCAAAAAAGGCAGAGGCATTGGACGAAGTTCCCATTGGTTGTGTGATTGTTTATGAGGGGAAAATCATAGCCAGAGGATATAACAGGAGGAATACGGACAAGAATACTTTGTCTCATGCGGAATTGAATGCAATCCGCAAGGCCAGCAGAAAGCTGGGAGACTGGCGGCTGGAAGGATGTACTATGTATGTAACTCTGGAACCCTGCCAAATGTGTTCAGGGGCCTTGGTGCAATCCAGGATCGACGAAGTGGTGATTGGTTGTATGAATGCCAAGGCGGGCTGTGCTGGTTCTGTGATGAATCTTTTGCAGATTGATGGATTTAACCATCAGGTAAAGATTACCCAGGGCGTTTTGCAGGAAGAGTGTTCAACTATGTTGTCTGATTTTTTCAAAAAACTCAGGGAACGGAAAAAAGCAGAAAAAGAAAGGAGCAGGAGAGAAAATGAAAAACAGTATTCATGATATGACATCGGGAAATCCGGTAAGCCTTATTATTAAATTTATGATTCCCATGTGTCTGGGTAATCTTTTTCAACAGTTTTACAATATTGCAGACTCCATTGTTGCCGGTAAATTTATTGGTGTAAATGCACTGGCTGCTATTGGAAGTACAGGCTCTTTGATGTTTTTTGTAACCGGCTGGCTGAATGGTCTGAGCAGCGGGTTTGCCATTATTGTGGCTCAGATGTTCGGGGCGAAAAAGTATGACAGAATGCGTCATTATGTGGCAATGTCTGTTTATCTGATGGTTCTTTTTTCTTTGACAATGACTGTTGGTTTTGGAATTGCCAATAAGCCCATCCTTCGCCTGATGAATAGCCCGGATGAAGTATTTGGGGATGTAAGTGCATATATGAGGATTATTTATGCGGGCCTGCTTGTTACAGGAGCCTATAATACACTGGCTGCTTTTCTGCGGGCATTGGGGGATTCAAAATCTCCGCTGTATTTCCTGATCATTTCCGCAGTGATCAATATTATTCTGGATATTGTGTTTATAGTATATCTGGGAATGGGAGTAGAGGGCTGTGGATATGCGACAGTGATTGCCCAGGGGATATCCGCTGTTTGCTGCCTTATATATATTATTAAACGTTTTCCCCTTCTTCATTTGCAGAAGCCGGATTTTGAAATTGCATGGACAAGCTTTGGAAAGCTTATGAAACTGGGAGTTCCTATGGGACTGCAGTTTTCCATTACAGCAATTGGAACGATTATTGTGCAGGGTGCCATCAATATATATGGTCCGGTGTATATGGCTGGCTTTTCTGCTGCAGGTAAGATTCAGAACCTTTTTTGTACTGTATTTACTTCTTTTGGTGCGACGGTTGCCACTTATGTGGGACAGAATCGTGGTGCCGGAAAGATAGACAGGGTAAAACAAGGGGTAAAATGCACGCAGATTATGATTCTGGCCTGGAGTGTTATGGGAATGATCCTGTTGTTTTTCTTTGGCAGGTATCTGACTTATCTGTTTGTAGATCCGTCAGAGGAGGCTGTTGTGCAGGCTTCGGTTACTTACTTCAGAACAGTATTCTGGGCATATCCATTTCTTGGAAGTATTTTCCTGTACAGAAATACATTGCAGGGAATGGGATACGGCCTGGTACCTATGCTGGGTGGTGTGTTTGAACTGGTAGCCAGAGCCGGTATTGTAGTAGTTGTGGCAGGTCATGCTTCTTATGCAGGGGTATGCCTGGCGGATCCGGCAGCATGGCTGGCTGCTCTGATCCCTATAGTACCTTATTATTTTTATGTTATGAAAAAATATAAAAATGTACAGTCTGTAAAAGCTGTGGAGATGTAGAAAAAACAGCATCCGGAATTCTGAATGCAAAATTCCGGATGCTGTTTTTATATAAAGATGATTATATTCTTTTTTTGCGCGCCGCACCTCGGAATGGTCTCACAGACGTTACCTCTACAGTTAACTCAGTCCAGGCACCCTCACGGCACACAAGAGCTTCTGCTTAGTGCTGCTGCATTCCTGCCCTGACACGGTTCACAGATTCCTGTTGCGTAAGACCCAAACGTCAACGCCACTTATAGAGGGCAGCTCCACAAGATACAAGCCTCAGATTGGCATCACCCCTGCTGTAGCGGATTGCAGGTACAGGGCACCGCTATCTCCCCGGCTGCGCGGAATTTATTATATAGTCTGGAGAACATTTTGTCAATACATTCAGGGCAAGTTACAGAAAATTCTGGAACGCTATTGTGTGAAAAAGGGAAATATTATATAATATTGAAAGTATATGCGGTCTACTGTTTCTGTGATCATACAGGAATTTAACCGAATCAGCTGCAAAGCAGTTATTGGGTTATGGGCAAGTAGCAAACAGGATGATTTTATCCACTTGACCAGTAGGGATGCAAGAAATGGAGGATACTATCATGATTAAAAGAATTGGTATGCTTACCAGCGGTGGCGACTGCCAGGCTTTAAATGCAACTATGCGAGGCGTTGTTAAGGGATTGTCCAATAGTGTGGATGAACTGGAAGTCTATGGATTTGATGATGGATATAAGGGACTGATCTATGGAAAGTACCGTATGCTTACATCAAAAGATTTTTCCGGCATACTGACTCAGGGAGGTACTATTCTGGGTACTTCCAGACAGCCGTTTAAGATGATGCGTGTTCCGGATGAAAAGGGACTGGATAAAGTTGAGGCTATGAAGCAGACGTATTATAAGCTTTGCCTTGATTGCCTGGTTATCCTGGGAGGTAATGGTACGCAGAAGACAGCCAATCTTCTTCGTGAGGAAGGGCTGAATATTATTCATCTTCCGAAGACCATTGATAATGACATTTATGGCACAGATATGACTTTTGGTTTCCAGAGTGCAGTTAACATTGCGACCAATGCCATTGACTGTATCCATACCACAGCTTCTTCTCATGGCCGTGTGTTTATTGTAGAGATCATGGGACATAAGGTTGGAAGCCTTACTCTTCATGCAGGTGTGGCCGGTGGTGCAGATATCATTCTGATCCCTGAGATTCCTTATGATATCAAGAAGGTTACCGAAGCAATCCAGAAACGTGCGAAAGCAGGCAAGCGTTTTACTATTCTTGCAGTTGCTGAGGGTGCGATTTCCAAAGAAGATGCAGAACTTCCGAAAAAGAAATACAAAGAAAAACTGGAAGTAAGAGCAAAGAAATACCCATCTGTATCCTATGAAATCGCAGATCAGATTTTCCAGGAGATTGGAAGCGAAGTGCGTGTTACTGTTCCGGGACATACACAGCGAGGCGGAGAGCCCTGCCCTTATGACCGTGTTCTTTCCACCAGAATCGGTGCAGGAGCAGCCCAGGCTATTGTGGATGGAGCTTACGGTGTGATGATCGGTGTGGTTAACGGCAAGATCAAACGTATTCCGTTGGAGGAATGTGCAGGCAAGCTGAAAATGGTTTCTCCGAAAGATCAGCTGGTACTTGCTGCCAAGCAGATCGGTATCAGCTTTGGAGACTGATTCTGACTGTATGGTTTATCAGAAATGTTATAGAACAGGAGTGAATTCATGAGTTATACTGCCCTTTACAGGAAATTCAGACCAGATAATTTTTCGGATGTTAAGGGTCAGGATCATATAGTAACTACCCTGACAAACCAGATTAAACATAACCGTATTGGTCATGCCTATCTGTTCTGCGGGACCAGAGGTACAGGTAAAACCACAGTAGCTAAGATCCTGGCAAAGGCAGTGAACTGTGAGCATCCTGTGGATGGAAGTCCCTGCAACCAGTGCGCTATGTGCAAGGCAATCCAGGCGGGAACTGCCATGAATGTGATAGAGATCGATGCTGCCTCCAATAATGGTGTGGATAATATCCGTGAGATCAGGGAGGAGGTATCCTACCGTCCCACAGAGGGAAAATATAAAGTCTACATCATTGATGAGGTTCATATGCTTTCCACAGGAGCGTTCAACGCTCTGCTGAAAACACTGGAGGAGCCGCCCTCTTATGTGATCTTTATTCTGGCAACAACAGAGGCGCACAAGATTCCTATTACGATCCTGTCCAGGTGTCAGCGATATGATTTTCACAGGATTACCATAGATACCATTGCATCCAGATTGGAAGAACTTCTGAATATTGAGGGAGTAGAGGCAGAAGAGAAGGCAGTCCGGTATGTTGCCAAGGCCGGAGATGGCTCTATGCGAGATGCTCTCAGTCTGTTGGATCAGTGTATTGCCTTTTATCTGGGACAGACCCTGACCTATGATAAGGTTCTGGAAGTCCTGGGAGCCGTGGACACAGAGGTATTCAGCAAACTCCTTCGGCGAGTGATCCAGGGGGATGTGACCGGTTCTATCCATATTCTGGAGGAGCTGATTGTAGGCGGCAGAGAATTAGGACAGTTTGTAGGGGATTTTACATGGTATATGCGAAATCTGCTTCTTGTAAAAACTTCCGAGGAACCAGAGGAGGCTATAGATGTTTCTTCTGAAAATATGAAGCTTCTGAAAGAAGAGAGTACAATGCTGGATGTGGAAACACTGATGCGTTATATCCGTATTTTTTCAGATCTGTCAAACCAGATCCGTTATGCTGCCCAGAAAAGAGTTCTGGTGGAGATTGCCTTGATCAAGCTATGTCGTCCTGCAATGGAGACAAACCTTGATTCGGTGCTTGATCGCCTGAGAGTATTGGAACAGCGTATGGATGAGAGACCGGTACAGCAGGTGATCGTTCAGAGCAGTGGGGAAAAAAGATCAGATATAGCAGGAGCGATCCCTGAAAACCATCAGGCTGCACCTGCTAAGGCAGCTCCGGAGGATCTGCAGAAAATCGTAGCCGGATGGAGAACAATTGTGGGACAGACTACAGGAATGTTTAAGCAGATGCTGCAGAAATCTGTGCCGAAGTACAACGGAGAGACAGGAGAATCTGTTCTGTATGTAGAGTTTCAGGATTTTCTGGGACAGACTTATGTGGATAATCCGGAAGCAGTGAAAGAATTGCAGGATATTATTGCAGCACAGACAGGAAAATCCGTAGAGATCCAGATGCTGGTGGCCAATAAGCATCAGCATACTAACCTGGCACAGGTAAGCGTAGATCAGGCGATTCGCGAGAATATCCATATGGATATAGTTACAGAAGAGGATCCTGATGAATTAGAATAAAAATGAAAGTGAATGAAATTGAGGAGGATACCGCCATGGCAAAACGTGGAGGATTTCCGGGCATGGGTATGCCGGGAAATATGAATAATTTAATGAAGCAGGCGCAGAAAATGCAGCGCCAGATGGAAGAGAACCAGAAAGCGCTGGAAGAAAAGGAATTTACAGCTGCTGCAGGCGGCGGAGCTGTAGAAGTGACTATTTCCGGTAAAAGAGAAGTGATAAAGGTAAAACTGCAGGAAGAGGTTGTAGATCCTGACGATATTGAAATGCTGGAGGATCTGATCGTGGCAGCGACCAATGAAGCTCTTCGCAAGGTGGAAGAGGAATCCACAGCAGTGATGTCCAAACTTACAGGAGGACTGGGCGGACTTGGAGGAGGTCTTCCATTCTGATGGAATATTACAGCAGTCATATCAACAGGCTGATCGAGCAGCTTTCTCATTTGCCGGGAATTGGAGCGAAATCAGCCCAACGGCTGGCTTTTCATATTATGAATATGCCCAGAGATCAGGTTGAACAGCTTACTGCATCCATTGTAAATGCCAGAGAGAATGTGCAGTATTGTAAATGCTGTTATACGCTGACAGATAAAGAAATTTGTCCTATTTGTGCAAATCCCAAACGTGATCACTCTGTGATCATGGTTGTGGAGAATACCAGAGACCTGGCAGCTTATGAGAAAACGGGGAAGTTTGAAGGCGTTTACCATGTGCTTCACGGAGCTATTTCTCCTATGCTGGGAATAGGGCCGGATGATATCAAGCTCAAGGAACTGATGCAGCGCCTTACCAGAGATGAGGTCAAAGAGGTGATCATTGCCACGAACTCCAGCCTGGAAGGTGAAACCACAGCTATGTACATCAGTAAACTGATTAAACCTACCGGAATCAGAGTGAGCCGGATTGCCAGCGGAGTACCTGTAGGCGGAGACCTGGAGTATATTGATGAAGTGACGTTGCTTCGTGCCCTGGAAGGAAGAGTGGAACTTTGATGCAAAGGAGGGAGCCCTTTGGCAAAGAAAAAAGCAACATCTTCTGATGTGGCTAAAAAGGCTGGTGTGTCTCAGGCTACGGTATCTATGGTACTGAATAAAAAGTATAATGTTTCTTTTTCCAGGGAAACCGTAGAGAAAGTGGAGATGGCAGCCAGAGAATTGGGATATCAGCTTCCTGGCCGCAGAAACAAAAAAGAAAGTAAAAAGGACAGGCTGATCGTTGTATTTTGCCCTACCATTACCAATCCTTATTATGTATTGCTGTTACAGGGGATTGAGACAGTGGCGGATAAACAGGGGTATGGAGTTTTTATCTGTAATACCCAGAGAGACCCCAGGCTGGAGGAAAAATATCTGCGGATGATGCAGACACTGCAGCCTCAGGGAATTATCTACAGCTGCAATCCAAATCCGGATTTTCAGTTGCAGGTAGAGGAAATGGCACAGACAATTCCCCTTGTTATTATCAGTAACAAAGAGAAAACTACTACTGTAGATGCCATTAATCAGGATAATACCGTAGTGGGCAGACTTATGGCAAGACATTTGCTGGATCTGGGACACAGGGATGTGGCATTTATTACACCGCCACTGACAAAGAGACAATGGCAGAGAACCAAACGGGTGAATGGCTTTGTAAAAGAATATGAAAAAGAGGGGCTGAAGGATCATGTGATCATTAAGGCAGCAGATGAGTCCATAGATTCGCAGATCCCCAGAATGGATTCTGAATATTCTATGGGCTATGAGCTTACCATGGAACTTTTGCAGGAGGGGCGCCAGTTTACTGCTATTGCAGGACAGAATGATATGATGGCCATCGGTGCACTGGATGCACTGCATGAGGCAAAGGTGCATGTTCCCAGAGATGTGTCGGTGATTGGATGTGACAATATTTTTTATTCCGGGATCCGCAGGATCTCATTGACTACCATTGATCATTTTGTAGCACTTAAGGGACAGGATGCCTGCGATATCATAATCCGCAAAATTGATGCGAAGGAGCAGTTTCTTACAGACACAGCTCCTATCAGCCTGTATAATATTGAGTATACTCCTAAACTAATGGCAAGACGCACTACAGGTTATGCTCATGTCAGAAATAACCCTTTGGAAAAAAATAATTAAATATGTTTTCAAAAAATTATTATTAATAATGTAAAGGGCTGGTGTAAGAACTGATAAAAACTATTTCAAACATCTGCGCAGAATATCCCAGTCTGACATATAGAATTATCAGTTGAACAGAAATAATGCATAGGAACAGGTAGAAATTATTATTTATAAAAACATACATTATTAATACAAAAATTATTAATAAAATTTTATGGGGATTGACCTTTTCCGGAAGCTTGTTATAATGAAGTTATCAACAGAGAAATTCTGGATATCAACGTAATCAAGCAAAAAAACAGGAGGGTTTTTAAGATGAAATTTTTTATTGACACAGCAAAAGTAGAGGATATTAAAGCAGCTAATGATATGGGTGTGATCTGTGGCGTTACTACAAATCCATCTCTGATCGCAAAAGAAGGAAGAGATTTCAAAGAAGTAATTAAAGAGATTACATCTATTGTGGACGGACCGATCAGCGGTGAAGTAAAAGCTACAACAACAGACGCTGAAGGTATGATCAAAGAAGGACGTGCTATTGCAGCAATCCATCCGAACATGGTAGTTAAGATCCCTATGACAGTAGAAGGCCTGAAAGCAGTTAAAGTTCTTCATTCAGAAGGAATCAAAACAAACGTTACTCTGATCTTTTCAGCTAACCAGGCACTTCTGGCAGCAAGAGCAGGCGCTACCTATGTATCTCCGTTCCTTGGAAGACTTGATGACATTTCTACAAGAGGTGTAGATCTGATCCGTGAGATCGCTGAGATCTTCGAAGTAGCAGGAATTGAGACAGAAATCATCGCTGCAAGCGTAAGAAATCCAATCCATGTAACAGACTGCGCACTTGCAGGTGCTGACATTGCAACTGTTCCATACAATGTAATTGTCCAGATGACAAAACATCCTCTGACAGATGCTGGTATTGTGAAATTCCAGAACGACTATAAAGCCGTATTTGGTGAATAAGGAGAATTTATAATAATGGAAAAATTAGAACTTCAGAAAATTGCAAACGAAGTCCGCAAGGATATCGTTACAGCAGTACATGCTGCAAAAGCAGGACATCCGGGTGGATCTCTGTCTGCAGCAGATGTATTCACATACTTATATTTTGAAGAAATGAATATTGATCCTAAGGATCCTAAGAAAGCTGACCGTGACCGTTTTGTACTTTCCAAAGGCCACACAGCACCAGGATACTATTCTGCACTTGCAGAAAGAGGATTTTTCCCAAAAGAAGACCTGAAGACTCTTCGCCATCTGGGATCTTATTTACAGGGACATCCGGATATGAAGCATATCCCGGGTGTTGATATGTCCAGTGGTTCTCTTGGACAGGGAATTTCTGCAGCAGTAGGTATGGCACTTTCTGCTAAATTAAGCAACGAAAGCTATCGTGTATACACCTTATTAGGTGACGGTGAGATCCAGGAAGGCCAGGTATGGGAAGCTGCTATGTTCGCAGGCCACAGAAAACTGGACAACCTTGTAGTGATCGTAGATAACAATGGACTTCAGATCGATGGTAAGATTGACGATGTATGTTCTCCATACCCGATCGATAAGAAATTTGAAGCATTTAACTTCCATGTGATCAACGTTGCAGACGGAAATGATATGGATCAGTTAAAGGCAGCTTTTGATGAAGCTAAGGCTACCAAAGGAATGCCTACAGCAATCATTATGAAAACTGTTAAAGGAAAAGGCGTTTCCTTCATGGAAAACCAGGCCGGATGGCATGGCAAAGCTCCAAATGATGAGCAGTATGCACAGGCAATGGCAGACTTAGAAAAGGTAGGTGAAGCATTATGTCAGAAGTAAAGAAGATCGCAACAAGAGCAAGCTACGGTGCTGCGCTGGTTGAATTAGGTAAGAAACATGAGAACCTGGTTGTTCTGGACGCTGACCTTGCTGCAGCTACTCAGACAGGTATGTTCAAAAAAGAATTCCCGGAACGTCATATTGACTGCGGTATTGCTGAGTGCAATATGATGGGTATTGCTGCTGGTCTGGCTACAACAGGAAAAGTTCCTTTTGCCAGCACATTTGCAATGTTCGCAGCAGGACGTGCTTTTGAGCAGGTTCGTAATTCTATTGCTTATCCGAAGATCAATGTAAAGATCGGTGCTACTCACGGTGGAATCTCTGTAGGTGAAGATGGTGCTACCCATCAGTGCTGCGAGGATTTTGCTCTTATGAGAGTGATTCCTGGAATGGTTGTTGCCTGCCCTTCTGATGATATTGAAGCAAAAGCTATGGTAGAAGCAGCTTATGAGCATGTTGGACCTGTATATATGAGATTTGGACGTCTGGCAGCTCCTGTTATCAATGACAGACCAGATTATAAATTTGAATTAGGTAAAGGTATTGTTCTTCGTGAGGGAAAAGACCTTACCATTATTGCAAACGGTCTTTGTGTAGCTCCTGCCCTTGAAGCAGCAGAGAAGCTTGCAGCAGACGGTGTAGATGCAAAAGTGATCAACATCCACACAATCAAACCTCTGGATGAGGAACTTGTAGTTGCAGCTGCCAAAGAAACAGGTAAAGTTGTGACTGTAGAAGAACATTCTGTAATCGGCGGACTGGGCGGAGCTGTATGCGAATGCCTGTCTGAAAAAGCACCTGTGCCTGTAAAGCGTATCGGTGTAAATGATGTATTCGGAGAATCCGGCCCAGCAACAGCTCTTCTTGAGAAATATGGTCTGGATGCAGAAGGCATCTACAAACAGATCAAAGAATTTGTATAATTTAAGATTCCCTGTGTAATGGTATCTGCCAGTGAGATCACTGTAGATAGCCGGGTTGTCTGAAGCGTCAGTTGCTCTAGCATACCTGCAATGTTTACGATTCCTGTGATATGGATATCACCTACAGGAGGAAGTTCTTTTTGGACTCCGGCACCTGGGTAAAGTGCACCATCTGCGATGGTCACGTATCCCAGGTGCTTTTTTTGGCCCAGAGAGGCATCAATGGCAATGACAAGGCCCTGGGGATGATGGGTATGGATAAAGTCGGATGCCTTTTCCAGGTTCAGAGCATGCACAGGATGACACAGAGTTCCGTAGACATAAACTCCGTGTATTTCCTTCTGGCTCAGTTGATGACCAATATAAGGGCCCAGACAGTCGCCGGTTACACGGTCACTGCCGATACAGAGAAAGATCAGTTCAGACCATGGACCCGGATGATGGAGAATGCATTTTCTTAGAAGAAAGGCAATTTCGCTAGAGGATTCTTTTTCTTGTGAGTTTACATAAAACACCATAAAATTTCTCCTGTTTACTTGGGCTTTATTATTGTTTTTGACTTATATGTCTGTGAACAGAGAAATCAAGAAAGTCTCTGTCTGATTTATCATATCCTTAATGAATGCTATTTATGCATGATGCAAAATCTGTCGGTAAGTTTTTGGAGATTGCTCTTACAATCTGATAAAATCCGCAGTTTTTGTATGCTATTCTGATAGCCGAAGGGGTGATTTGGAAATGATAGAAGTAATTTATAAGGAGGAAAATCCAGATATACAAGAGGGGGAGGAAGGATTTTGCCTGCCCAGAAATATAAGGCAGATAGGAGTGGCAGGAGAAAAATACAAAATCTATATGGAGGATTATGTATATACATTTCTGATAAGGCTGGCCAGGACAGAAGAAAACCAGGAGGTACAGAAGGGAAGGGTTGCTGTACTTACAGGAGAAATAAAATGGAAGACAGGAACAGCATATCTGTTTGTCAGAGGAGCTGTTATGGCAGAAGATATGGAAGCTGCTGTGGATCATCTGGACTTTTCGATGCAGGTCTGGAAGCAGATTCACGAAGACCAAAAGAAATATTTTGAAGATCAGGAGATTGTTGGCTGGTTCTTTTCTCAGCCACGGATATCTATGGAGGCAACAGAGCTTCTGGAAAAAGTACATCTGAAGCATTTCGGAGGAGAAAAAGTATTGATGCTTATGGAACCTCAGGAAAGTGAAGATGCTTTTTTTCGTTATGAGAACAATACCATGATACGATTGGAAGGTTATTATCTGTATTATGAGAAAAATACCTGTATGCAAAATTATATGGTGGAGAAAAACGAGAAGCTTCAGTCGGATTTGACAGAAAAATATGAAGATAAGGCTGTGAAGGATTTCAGAAAGATCATTACGGAAAAAACACAGGAGGAAAAAGAAAAAAATACAGTTTCGGTTTTTTCCTATGCAGTGCCTGTGTGTCTGGCAATTGCTGTGCTGACGGTGGGAATGAATTTTTACAGGAATTTTCAGAATCCGGGATATCCTAAGGAGCAAAGTAAAACTGCGTCCTCTGTAATTATAGAAGAAATTACGCCATCACCAACCCCGAAGATAGAAAAGAAATCAGCAGATAACGAGAGGATAAAAAAGAAAACCATAGAGAGTAAGGGAAATGAAAAAAAGAAAGTTTCTGTACAACAGACTCCCAAACCAGCTAATCAGACAGGAGAAATCGATCAGTCTGATAAAACAGAGCAGATTTACAGAGAAGAGGCAGATACGAGAAAAGCACAGAAAAGAATGCGGGAGGAGCTGCAAAAGGAAAATGAAACAGCTGCTTCAGAATCTGTCCATGAATCTTATGTGATACAGCCGGGAGATACTCTTTTTCAGATCAGTCTGGAACGTTATGGTGATGCAAAGGAAATAAGCCGGATTTGTGCTTTGAATGGTATAAAAGAAGATGAAATCATTTATCCGGGACAAGTAATTGTATTACCTTAGATATATGTGTTATAATAAATTCTGGATTGTGGCAGCTGCAGATTGCAGAATGATCAATGATGATAGGTAAATGCGGAGTATGTCCGTTCGACTAAAATACTGCAAGGTAAGGATAAAAATGACAAATACAATAAAAAAAATGATGAGAAAACATAAAAAGAAAAAACTGGCTGCCGAAAAAGCAAGGCTTGCCAGAGAACAGGGAAGCACAGGTCGGGAGCATGGTGAAAATTCGCATAACGGCCACAAAAGAAGTATTGTGAAAAAAACTGTGCTCATAGCAGCGGTGATCGTGGCGGCTGTGACAGCTGTGACCATTTATGTGGAGAAACGAAGTTACCATAATTATAAGATAGTTAAATCCAGTGAACAGGAGGATGTGGTATCTACCAGCTATGTGGAAATGGATGGAGATATTTTGCGGTATAGCCCGGACGGAGTATCTCTGGTTTCAGATAGTATGGATACAATCTGGAGTGAAACATATCAGATGCAGAACCCTGTGGCTGATGTGAAAGGAAATCGTGCAGTAATAGCAGATAAAGATGGGACTACCCTGGAGATTTACGATAAATCCGGCAAAACGGGGAGCGTTACTACGTCCTACAGTATTATAAAAGCCAGAGTATCCCAAAGCGGTCTGGTTGCTGCGATTCTGGATGGAGGCGATGACACCTGGATTGATTTCTATAGTACAGACGGAAGCCTGATCGCAGAAAACCAGACAAAAGTAGATGATCCTGGTTATCCGCTGGATGTTGCCATTTCAGATGATGGGGTTATCATGATGGTTACTTACCAGTTTGTGGATGGGAATGATACGACCAGCTATGTGGCTTTTTATAATTTTGGGGATGTAGGACAGAATGAAGATGACCGTATTGTCAGTGGCTATAAATATGAAGGTGTGGTGATTCCCCAGATCCAATATCTGGAAAAGGGGCGCGCTGTAGCGCTTAAAGATAATGGATTTACTCTTTACCAGGGAAGCCAGATTCCCAAAGAAGGTAAAACGGTGGAAGTGGAAAAGGAAATTGTCAGCACCTTTTTCGATGATGATATGATAGGGCTTGTATTTAAGAATGACAATAAGGATAAGCAGTATACGATGGAAGTGTATTCTACAGATGGTAATCTGAAATTCAAACAGAATTTTAATATTCCGTATACTACAATTAAACTGAGCGGTGGGAATATTCTGATGTATAACAGTTCACAGATATGTGTAATGAACAGCAGAGGAGTTCAGAAATACATGGGATCAGTAGACGGCACCATTAAGGATTTCTTTAAGATTGGGTGGAACAGATATCTGCTCGTTCTGGACAGTGGTGTAGATGTGATCAAGCTGGGATAGGAGGAATAATATGAATATAACCTGGCCCGGTATTATTGCAATTGCAATTTTGATTCTGTCTTGTCTGCACGGTTACAGACGCGGATTGATCCGTGAAGTAGTTTCACTGATATGCGTAGTCCTGTCTATTGTTCTGGTATGGTTTATTAATCCATATGTGAACAGCTATATCCGCGAAAACACATCTATATATGAAACTATACAGCAAAACTGCAGCAAATTTGCAGAAGAAAAGGGGATAAAAGCTCAGACTGTGACAGAAGAAAGCCAGGAGAACGCCATATCTGATCTGGATTTTCCGGATCTGTTGTCCGGCGGGCTGACAGAGAATAATAATTCATCAGTTTATCAATATCTTTCGGTGAATACATTTTCAGATTATGTTGTTGGATACCTGGCACAAATTGTAGTAAATGGAATTTCCTTTTTGATCTCGTTTATACTGGCAACTTTGTTCATAAGATGTATTACCTGGGCTACAAATCTGATCGCCGGGCTTCCTGTAATCTGTGGGGTAAATAAAATTGCAGGGGGATTGCTGGGAGGCGTGAAATTTGTAATTATGGTCTGGATTTTGTTTTTAGTAGTTACCGTTTTGTGCAATACGAAACTGGGAGATACAGCCCTGAAGCTTATCATGCAGGATCCTTTGTTAAATTATTTGTATGATAAAGACGTTCTGATTAAAATCTTTATGAATATATTTTATGCAAAATAAATAAATAAAAAATAAATGTAAATAAATGTAAAAATGTGCTTGACGCAGACGAAAAACAATGGTATGATAAATCCGCTTCTGAATGAGGCGGATTTCTATTTTCTCAGAAACAAAATTGAAACTAAAAAAAGTTAAAAAAATTGTTGACAGAGATAAATGGATGTGATATTATATCAGAGTTGCTGATGCGAACTGTTGAAAAAGAACTTGAAAAAATAAATAAAAAAGTTCTTGACAATATAAAAATCAGCTGATATAATAAAAAAGCTGTCGCAAGACAGACAACCTTGATAACTAAACAGTGAAACACATACGATTCTCGAAAATTCTTTACACATGAGCATCGAAAGATGCGAATGCGGTTCGGTTCGTAA
>NZ_JBQHWF010000008.1:0-152903 GCF_052064095.1 Blautia sp. HCP3S3_C4 | reverse complement strand
TTTTTCTTTCTGTAAACTGATGACAGTATACAGAACAATCCAGAGACACGCAAGGTAATCATTATTACGCTATTTTAAGAGGTCAATAACAAGTTACAACTGAGCAGGAGACTTACTTCATTTAATGAAAAAAACAAAAAGCGTATCGGGATTCATCAACCCGAAACGCTTTTCTTTTGTTCATTATATGTTTACTATGCTGCAGGATCTGTAGGATCAAAATTTCCTGCCCCTCTCAGAGGAGTAATTGGTTTCTTTCCAAGCGGTCCCTTAAAGACGTCATCTGCTTTGTACTTTCCATCCATAATGTGGATAACAGAACCATTGCAGTTTTCATATACCCATTTTGCATCAGCAACACATGCACGGATACAACCATGGGATGCCGGCTGTCCAAGCTTCAAGTACTCTCCAACCGGAAGATTATAACGGTTAGGCTGACCGCAGGCAATAGAATGAATAAAGATTCCTCCCTGTCCGCATCCATCTACATGAGTTCCGTACTGTCCCCAGGATGGTCCCATCAATGGCTGCCATACAGCACTACGGCTAAGTCTATAGGTTCCCGTCCAGGTAGGTGTTCCCGGCAAGCCTACGGATACGCGGATTGTCTTGATCGGTATTGTCTTGGAAGAATCCGTATAAACAGTCATAACACCATTAACCCTGTCAACTTCCAAGAAATAAGAACTTCTTCTGTACATACTGGTCACATCTGAAATTCTGTATCCATTTTTATCAAAGTAGTAAAGTACACCATTTACTCTCAGGCTGGTATTTTTTGCAAATCCATTTCCATTTGGATCAATGTATTTCACCAGATTCTGTGCATTACTTACAATTACCCATCCTGTACTGTATTTTCCGGTAGCATCCAGATATCCGTTAACGCCATTCTTCTTCATGAACTGATTGGTCTGTACTTTGTAATTCTTCAGATAATACCAGGATCCATTATACTTTTTCCATCTGTCTGTATACAGACCGCCGGTGGAAGATGCAATATACCAGTTATTCCTGTAACGCACCATGGTATTTTTGTACATAGTTCCCTTGTGGACCTGTGCATTGGAAACCTCAAACAGATACATTTTTCCGTTCATTTTTGTAAGACCACTGGCCAGTTTTCCGCTTGGGGTAAAATACAACCCAGCTGAGGTCAGCTTATCTGTATAATGATTTCCCTTGGAATCAAAGTAGAACCATCCCACATACTTACCATTTGTTCTTGTGATCTTCTGCCATCCGTGCTTCTCTTCTACTCTGCCCGGAGTTTTTCCGAAATAATAATAATGATTTCCTACACGGTTCCATCTGTTTTTCCAGGAAACTCTTTTACCATTGGCAGCAAAATAATATCTGTAGTTATTGTATCTTACCAGTGTATCTCTGTAAATCACACCGTTTTTATCTGTTGCATAATAAGCTCCATTGGCAGCCTTTTTCATGGTGTTTTTCAGGATATAGCCATTGGCATCCAGCAGATAAGTGGAATCTCCTTTGATATTTTTGTCCAGTTTTGTGGCAGTTACATCACGCTTATAATACTTACCGATATCCTTAATATCAGCACCCATGCTGTAATAGAGCCAACGTTCCCCTTTGCTGTCAATCACCTGTCTCCAGCCTTCATGGAACATCCGTCCCGGAATTGTACTGTTTTCTTCAAAATAATACTGATTGGAAACTCCGTTTACAGTCAATGTGATATCTCCTGTCCGCGGTTTTCCGTTTTCATCCAGACAGTAATATTCACCATCGATCTTAAAGTAACCAGTGTATGTTCCGGTTTCCTTCTGTTTCTTTTCCAGCTGTGTAATGGTTTCCTGCACACCATTGGCATCAAAATAACGGAATACGCTGCCGTCCCACTGCCAGGTTGCTTTCTTCTGCTGTCCTACTGTAGAAGCATAGGGAGTTACAGCTTCATTTTCACAGCCCGGATATGCAACCGCTTCCTCTACTGTTGTAAAATAATACTGTACAGTATCCTCAGTGGCTTCTGCTGCACCAACTACAGCTTCTGCGCTGCTCTCTGCTTCTTCCACTTCGGTGGTAACATCTGCTGTTTCCGGATTTACCTCAGCCTGTCCGGTCACCATATAACCATTTTCATCAAAAAGGTAACATCCTGTATGTAATTCCCCTTTGTACTCCGTGCTGATTTCCACAAGACCATCTGCTGCTGTATAAAAGCTCTCCGATGGAAGCTCGTTCTGCTGTACGGAAGCCTCTGAAGCATCCGGCTGTACGGAAGCTTCCTCAACTATTTCAGGGGAAGCTGTCTCATCCTCTACTTCCGGCTGCGCATAAACCTCCTCTGCTACATCTGTCCCAAACTCAGCAGATACCTGATTTTCCAGTTCTGTTGCCGGTGCAGTCACTGTTTTGCGTAATTTAAAATGTCCGTTTTCCTGAACCCAGTCTTCAGCCTGGACAACCACTGCTGTCCCGGTCTCCAGAGAACCATCTGCTACAACAGTTCCGGCCGTTACAGTAGATAACTCATCCTCTACATCAGAACTGAACTCATCCTGTATGTGGTCAGCCTCATCTGTCTGAGCATCCTGCTCATCCCCATCGCCTGCAGAAAACACATCAACATTTTCTGTTTCTTCCATTTCTGCCTGAACCATCTCGCTGTCCGGTGAACTGAATGCCGCTGCTCCTGCTTCTCCCACAGTAGCCAGACTTAACGTCAGTCCCAACATCACTGCAACCAATCTTTTCTTCACAATAACATCCTCCTTCTTATATTTCCCTATATCCGGAATTCACAGCTTTATTCTCCCAGTCCGTCATCAATTGCTCCTGTCAGACTGTCCAGAGCCTCCTGCTCATCAATTCCTTCACATATAAGTTCTATTTCATCCCCACATTTTATACAGGCACCCAATACACTGAGTACACTCTTTGCATTGGCAGTTCCTCCACAGTAAGCAAAAGTTACCTTAGACTGATATTTTATTGCCTCATTGCAGAGGATTCCTGCTGGTCTCAGATGAAGACCCGTGGGATTCTTAATTGTTACTTTCTTACTGACCATTCTCTTTACCTCTTATCACTTGCTCTCATCTGAAACGGAGGCGGGCGAAATCACAACCTCTGTATAGACATCCTCCACCATTTCATATCCATCCGGAAGGCTCAGCTTTACAGGAACCTTATAGTTTCCGACTTCCTTATCCTTCAGATCTATCTCAGCCTTAACATCCTCATCAATATTCAGATCTGCCAGATCCTCTGATTCTGATCTAATCCTGAGGGCAATCTGTGCAGTTTCAAATGTTACCTGCAGATTATCCGGTTTATTCTTAACCTCTATATTCTTGGTCGGCAAATTAAATTCCTGGCTTCCAACCGGAAGAATACTCACCGTTACCCACACATCTTCACTGGAATCACTGGTAAGCTTCACATTATCCGGAAGGAGATTCTTCAGACTGATTTTTCTCTCCACATCCTTGGATTCACCTGAAATATCAATACGATCTGCCGGAATAGTAATCATATTATCATTTTCAGACAAACTCTCCAGATCCTCTGTATTTCCTGCAACGCTGATCGTATCCGGCACAGTCTTCACAGATCCAACCTGGTATCCGCCAGCAGGTGTTCCTACATATCCTGCTGCAATTTTAACTCCTGTGCGGATTTTCCAGAGCTTGGCAGTAACAACAACCTTGGCATTATTCTCAATTCTCAGAGAATTCATCTCCGATTCAGAAAGCGCCTCCTGATTCTTATCATAGATCGTAAGATTTACTTCCTGGGTATAGTCCTCTGTATTGCCATCCAGGGCAATAGCAGCATTTACCTTATCTATTTTATTCACCAGGGTTTTGGGACCTGTAATTCTTATTTTCTCCGGACTGGCAGTCAGGCTTCCCACCTCATAATCCTTTCCCGGCTTTGTGTCTCCCTTACTCACATTCACCACAAATTCCTGGGTTTCTTTTTCATCCAGATTAACCGTAAGATTCTGAGGTGTAACCTTAATATCACTTGGCAACACTCCAGATGCCGAACAGGTGACTGTGATCGGAACCATCACCGGATCTGTGTCCAAACTTACCGCCTGCTGCAGATCTGCCACAGCTGTAATATCTGACAGCCTGATCCTGTCTCTGATCTTTTTACTTGCAGTAATAGCAACCCTTACAGAATCCTGGTTTTCTTCCGGCATACACATTTTACCGATGGTATCTGAAGATTCTACATATTCCTTATTGATCAGTTCCACATCTGTAATCGTATAATAATTCGTACCAACAGGATTATCGATATTCACTACAATTAGCCATACAACAATTGCGATTGCCACAGACATGATCTTCAAAGAAAGATTATCAGTGATTTTTCTCTTCTTCATGCTTCATTCTTCCTTTCAGTAAATGCCGAAGCTTGCTGTTGTCTACAACCTGTTTATTCTGAGCCCTTACCAGAATCTCTCTGAGTTTGGCACTGTTTACTCCCCGGATCAATCTTCCATTCTGAGCCACAGATACCTGTCCTGTCTCCTCCGATACAATGATCGTCACAGAATCTGTCTGTTCACTGATTCCAACACCTGCTCTGTGCCGTGTTCCCAGCTGTTTACTCAGTTCCATATTATCTGAAAGAGGCAAGTAACAGGTTGCTGCCACAATTCGGTTCTCTCTCACGATCACAGCTCCGTCATGAAGCGGAGTATTGTGTTCAAAAATATTGATCAGAAGCTGGCTGGTCAGAATTGCATCCACATTAATACCTGTACGGATATAATCTGTCAGTTTTTCCTCCTGCTCGATCACAATCAATGCCCCTGTCTTTACTTCTCCCATATCAAAGCATGCCTTTACCAGTTCACTGATTGTTTTATCTGTAAATCTCTCCTTAACCTCCTTGCCCGCGTCAAAGGGAATGAGGGCAGCCATGATCTTCTTTTGTCCCAGCTGCTCCAGAACTTTACGAAGCTCCGGCTGGAATATAACGATCACACCTACGATCAAAGTGCTGGCCAGATTGGAAAAAATCCACAAAATGGTATTCATCTTGAAGATATAAGCAACAAGGATAAACAGGAGAACTACCAGAATTCCTTTCAGCAGGGTATAAGCATGGGTATATTTTATCCATACCATGAACTGATATACAAAAAAAGCGATCAGTGCAATCTGAATAATGTCGATTATGCCTACCTTGGGAAAAGCGATTCTTGATAACATTTCCACCAGATTTCCCGCAATATTCTGCATAACGTTCTCCTTTCCAAAATAACAGAGCGCCCCCGGTTATTTTAAATCTGTAATTCGAATTTTATAAATCTTTTAAAGATTCTTCCAGTTTTTTCTCAAAATCTGAGGGATCCACCTCATTCTGCCTGACTACAGGCACTGCATCTGCAGCCTGCTGTGATGCAGTATTTTCACCGTGGAAAATAGGATTTGCATAGGAAACCACCTGATCCTCCACTGCTGTATCCTCTTTTACAGGTTCCGCATTTATCTTCTTGATACTCCGCTCAGAAGTAGCTACCGCTGCCTTGGGAACAGCTTTCACATAGTAATAATACTCATCATCCTCATATTCCAGTCTCTCGGTCCGGCTGTAATCTCCACCAAATACCAGAAATTCCAGAAGTAATCCTACCACTACAGATACTACTGTATAAATAATAGTCTGCACAATATTAATATTCAGTCCAAAATAGAAACCACCGGCCAGAATTATGAGCACATAAACCACGCCGCCCATTACAATGGAAATTCTCCATGCATAATCAAAAGAACGGGTACGGATCAGATTCACAAGGAGGATCACCGCCACAAAAGCCACCACTGTGATCCACATTCCCCAGTTCTGTACTACTCCGTCTGCCAGAAGCTTCAGCTTATCTGTCATAAGAACATCCGGATTCTCCAGAAGCTTATGCTGCACCTTCAGAAAACGAATAAAATAATAAACAATTACTCCACAGCCTGCCGGAAGCGCAGAAACTGCACTGCTTAACAAACCACTTCCAATAGGAAGAAGAGCCGGTATGCTGAATCCGAAAGAAAGAGGAGTAAATACCAGTACCAGATTTGTACCTGAACTGAATCTCAGAAAAAGGATCAGCATAAATAAGATCAGTAACAGCAGAAAACCTGCCACTTCCGCCCCCAACGCATACCCGTGAGCAATCATCAGAGCAAAACCTGCAAAAATCATAACTCCGGAAGGTAAAATCGAACAGATCAGAGCCAGGATAAGAACAATAAATATATTATTGAGCTGGCTCATATATCCCATATTTACATTGATCCATGTAAAATACAAAAATGCCAGAATACAACGAAGCACCGGCAGGATATAAATTTCATACTGCCCATATAAATTTTTAATCTTCTGTTTTAATTCAAGTAATGCTGTCATTTTTTATACCCTCCTGGAATTCCTCTGGCCGAGGATTTTTTCTCTTCACGTCCATATATCTTGTTCAGCTGTATCAGTTCACTGTAATATTTTTTCACGCTTTTTTTGGCACGGTGATACTTCACAGAATACTGTATGTATGTAAGCAGTGAGAAAACGATCAACACGGCCACATACCCCACAACAATCTCTGTTCCCAGCTTTACCAGATTCATTTTATGGATATTCTCCATCAGGTATTCTCCGAAATATGCTGCAACTCCAGCCAGTGCCAGGCCATATCCTATGGTCACAAGGAAAAAATTCTTGATCAGAGCCAGACCGATATAATCACTTCTGTAATATTTACTCACCGGAAGATATTTTTTCCCCTCTCCCTGTTCATACATTGCAAGCTTATTCATGATTTTTATCTTTTCTTCATTTAACATAAATAACTCCTTAAACGCACGTGAACTTGTAATCATACAGATTAATTGTATCATACATCATCGGTTAATGAAAGCCTTAAATCCAATTTATATCCTGCCGATACACACAGTGAGAAAATAAACTGCCGATGCCCCTTTTTTCTTCAGACAGGAAGCCATGGCATCTATGGTACTGCCAGTAGTATAAACATCATCCACCACCAGAATCCTCTTTCCCAACACATCTTCATTTACCAGAAAGGCTTCCTCCAGATTTTTTCTTCTCTGTACTGCACTGAGCTTTTTCTGAGATTTTGTCTTCCGGATTTTAAGAACCAGCTCCTGGTTGACAGGAATTCCTGTGTAACTGCCCAGTTTTTCTGCAAGAAATGCAGCCTGATTAAATCCCCGCATCCGAAGCTTTGTACGATGTACAGGCACAGGCACGATTAGATCCGGATTCCAGTCTCTTACATCCCTGTTGCCGTAAAGATACATTGCCCTGGCATAAAACTCTCCGTATTCCCTGCATCCACTGTATTTATATCTGAGAACAGATTTTCGCATCCTGTCATCATATACAAAGATACCTCTGCCCTGATCAAAAATGTGGGGATGCCTGAGACAATCTGCGCAGTATTCCCCTTTTTCCACAGGCTTCCCACACAAATAGCATCTGGGCTGACCGATAGGTTTCAGTTTTTTTTCACATTCCGGACAGATCAGTCTGTTCTGATCCTTTAGTATTTTCTGACACACCGGACAACATCTGGGGTAAAAAACATTCAAGATATTTCTCAGCAGTGAATTCACTCTTCGCCTTTCTTTATTGACTCATTCAGCTCCCGGATCCGCTCATCCAGGGCACTGTAACGTTTCTGCTGTTTTTCATTGCGAATCATCTCCGCAAAGGTTTCCTCACTGCCTACCACAGTTACACATTTCCTGGCTCTGGTCACAGCAGTATACAAAAGGTTTCTGTTTAAAAGCATCTGAGGGCCGGACAAAACAGGCAGGATCACTGCCGGATATTCCGAACCCTGGGATTTATGTATGGTAATGGCGTAGGCCAGCTCCAGCTCCTCCAGCTGCTTAAAAGAATAGGTTGCAAAACGTCCATCCTCAAACTCAACCTCCGCAGTTTCGGCAAATTCATTAATCTCACGTAAAATTCCGGTATCACCGTTAAAAACTCCAATTCCCTTTTCTACCGGGATCCCGTATCTTCCTCTGACCTCCCATTCCATCTGATAATCATTCTTGATCTGCATTACCTTATCCCCCTGACGGAACAGGCGGTCTCCCAGTGTTTTTTCCTTTTTGGAACCATCCTGAGGATTCAGATATCTCTGGAGCATCTGGTTTAGCCGTTCCACTCCCAGAAGACCTTTTCGCATGGGTGTCAGTACCTGGATTTCAAAAGGTCTGGCATTTACATATCTGGGCAGCTTATCCTGGATCAACGCAATCACCACACGGATGATCATATCCGCATCATATCTCTTCAGGAAAAAGAAATCTCGGCTTTTATTATGGATCTCTACCGGTTCTCCACGGTTGATCTTATGGGCATTCACCACAATGTCACTTTCAGAAGCCTGACGGAAGATCTTCGTCAGCTCTATCACCGGAAAGCAGCCGCTGTGGATAATATCTCTCAGCACATTTCCCGGTCCCACACTGGGGAGCTGGTTTTCATCCCCTACCAGGATCAGTCTGGTTCCCGCTGTAATTGCCAAAAGCAGGGAATGCATCAGATGAACATCCACCATAGACATCTCATCAATAATAATCACATCTGCCTCCAGAGGATTCTGTGCATTTCTCTCAAAATGCACAGTCCCTGTACTTCTGTCATCCTCCGGCATCCCATTCAGCTCCAGAAGTCTGTGTATGGTCTGTGCCTCATATCCGGTAGCCTCTGTCATTCGTTTGGCTGCCCTGCCTGTAGGTGCAGCCAGCCGAAGCTCAGCACCTTCTCCCTCAAAAAATCGGATGATTGCATTGATCGTAGTTGTTTTTCCTGTACCTGGTCCTCCGGTCAGTATGAAAAGTCCATGGCCAGCTGCTTCTGTCACTGCTTTTTTCTGCATTTCATCCAGCACTGTACCTGTTTCCTTTTCAATAGATGCGATCCTCTTTTCTACAATATTCTCATCCTCAGGACAACAGATATTCAACTCACAGAGCATTCTGGCAGTATTCAGCTCCAGATAATAATACCGGCTGGGATAGATGATTTTTTCGCCCTTCTTTTCCTGCATTACCAGCTTTCTGTCCAAAAGCATATCCATTAGATGCTTCTCCATATAAGATTCATCCACTCCCAGAAGCTTTGCACATCTGGCAAAAAGCTGATCCTTTGGAAGGTACGTATGTCCTTCTCCCGAAGCCTGCAGCAAAGTATACAACATTCCACTGCGGATTCTGTAATCTGAATCTGCATGGATTCCTATTCTGGCTGCAATCTCATCTGCGATCTTAAATCCTACCCCCGAAATGTCCTCTGCCAGTCTGTAGGGATTTTCCTGCAGTACTGTATAAAGGGAATCCTTGTACTTCTGATATATTTTAGCTCCCAGATTCAGAGAAATCCCATACTTCTGCAAAAAAATCATAGCCTTGCGCATTTCTGTTTTTTCTGTTACCTGAGCTGCAATTTCTCTAGCTTTCTTCTCGCTGATTCCCTTCACTTCAGCCAGTCTCTCCGGTTCCTCTTCCACAATCCGGATGGTATCCTCGCCAAATCTGCGCACAATCCTGGCTGCCAGTGCTGCACCAATACCTTTGATCGCTCCGGAACCCAGATATCGTTCCATAGCATATGTGTCCTCCGGAATCTTCTCTACAAAAGATGAAATCTGAAACTGTTTTCCATATACAGGATGATGGGTATAAATACCGGATGCCTGGATGGTTGTCCCCTGCGATACAGACGGAAAGCTTCCCACGCAGGTTAGTTCTTCCTCGTTTTCTGAATTTTTCACCACCATAACTGTATAACCATTTTCTTCATTTCTAAAAATGATATGATCTATATATCCTGTAACAGTTTCACTCATTTATTTTCTTCCTTTCCCTGATCCGTCCAATCTATGAGGTAAATTACTGCTTGCCATTGAAGTCATAACCCACTCCTAAAGCAAAAAGGCTGCCATATAAGCATATATAATATCCAAAAATGCTTACTCCGGCAACCCTCTTTCATTTATCCGTCGAGCCTGGCCACGACTTCTGCATATTTTCCTGTACCTACTGCAACTACACCCATTGCATTCTGCACTGTCAGCGTACTCACACCGGTTCTCTGCTCGATCAATGTGTCCATTCCATGAAGTAATGCCCCACCTCCGGTAAGGACAATTCCCCTGTCCACAATATCTGCTGCCAGTTCCGGAGGGGTCTTCTCAAGAACCCCATGAACTGCTTCCACGATTTGTCCTGTAGCATCCTTAAGGGCCACCCGGATTTCCTCTGAGGTAAGTGTAACAACCTTGGGAAGTCCTGTGTTTATATTACGTCCCTTTACCTCCATAGTTCTGGGGTCTGGTTCCTCACAGGCAGTTCCGATCTGTATTTTAATCTTCTCTGCCATATCTTCTCCTATAAAAAGGCCATGACTTTTTCTGGCATAATTCATAATCGCCTGGTTAAAAATATCTCCGGCCACCTTGATAGAAGCAGAAACAACTACTCCTCCCATGGAAATCACTGCAACATCTGTAGTTCCGGCGCCAATATCCACTACCAGATTTCCAAAGGGCTTGGTCACATCCAGTCCTGCTCCGATGGCTGCTGCAATAGGCTCCTCCACCATATAAACATTCCTGGCTCCCGCCTGATAAGTAGCTTCCTCTACTGCCTTTCTCTCAATCTCTGTAATTCCGCTTGGAACACAAATACTGATCCTGGGCTTACGGAAAGCACGCCTTCCCATTGCTTTGGAAATAAAATATTTCAGCATTTTTTCCATAACATTATAATCTACGATCACGCCCTGTCGGATAGGGCGGATAATCTCCATATCAGAAGTAATGTGTGCCTCCGCACTGCGTGCTTCTTCCCCGATTGCTCTGATCTTCTCTGTATTTTTATCATAAACTACAACGGAAGGCTCATTAAGCACCAGACCTCTTGTTGTAGAATAAGCCAGACTGTTCCTGGTCCCCAGGTCAATTCCAATATCACTTGCAGGCATAGGAATCCCCTTTCTTTCTGTTTTGATCAAGCGGATAAAATCATCCGCTCTGCTGTTTGCGTATTCATTATATACAACTTTTATTGAAAAAGAAAGCCCTGCAATGTTATTTCAGATATTATTCCAGGTATTTTTTCACATATTTTCCGGTATAAGAAACCGGTGACTGTGCTACTTCCTCCGGTGTTCCACAAGCAACTACCGTACCTCCCTTGTCGCCCCCTTCCGGACCAATATCAATAATATAATCGGCTGTCTTGATCACATCCAGATTATGTTCGATGACTACTACCGTATTGCCGCCCTCTGATAATCGTTTCAGAATCTCTACAAGTTTATGCACATCAGCAAAATGAAGGCCTGTTGTGGGTTCATCCAGAATATAGATGGTTTTACCTGTACTTCTCTTACTCAATTCTGTGGCAAGCTTGATCCTCTGGGCTTCTCCTCCGGAAAGCTCTGTAGAAGGCTGTCCCAGGCGGATATAAGAAAGTCCCACATCATAAAGGGTCTGGATCTTTCTTTTAATCGAAGGAACATTTTCAAAAAAGGTCAGTGCCTCCTCCACAGTCATATTCAATACATCGTAAATACTCTTGTCCTTATATTTTACTTCCAGAGTTTCTCTGTTATAGCGTTTTCCCTTGCAGACTTCACAGGGCACATATACATCCGGAAGAAAATGCATCTCTATCTTAATAATACCGTCACCACTGCAGGCCTCACATCTGCCGCCTTTCACATTAAAGCTGAAGCGTCCCTTCTTGTAACCTCTCGCCTTGGCATCTGCTGTGGCCGCAAAAAGATCCCTGATCTGATCAAACACTCCGGTATAAGTTGCAGGATTGGATCTGGGTGTACGCCCGATCGGTGACTGGTCAATATTGATCACCTTGTCAAGCTGGTCTACTCCCAGAATATCCTTATGTTTACCAGGAATCACTCTGGCCCGGTTCAGATCTCTGGCCAGACGCTTATACAGAATCTCATTGATCAGAGAACTCTTACCTGATCCGGAAACTCCGGTAATGCAGGTCATAATCCCCAACGGAACTTTCACATCAATATTCTTAAGATTATTCTCTGCTGCCCCTTTGATTGTAAGGAATCCGGTGGGTTTACGTCTCTGCGCAGGCACCGGAATCTTTAATTTTCCACTCAGATAAGCTCCTGTAATAGAATTTTCATTCCTCATCAGATCTTCGGCTGTTCCCATGGCAACCAGCTGTCCACCATGCTCTCCTGCTCCCGGCCCGATATCCACAATGCAGTCTGCAGCACGCATGGTATCCTCATCATGTTCTACAACGATCAGACTGTTTCCCAGATCACGAAGCTTCATCAGAGAACTGAGAAGCCTGTCATTGTCTCTCTGATGAAGTCCGATACTGGGCTCATCCAGAATATAGGCAACACCTACCAGACCGGAGCCGATCTGTGTAGCCAGACGGATCCTTTGTGCTTCCCCGCCGGAAAGAGTACCCGTAGCACGGCCCAAGGACAAATAATCCAGACCTACATCAGACAGAAAGCTGACTCTCGCTCTGATTTCCTTCAGTATCTGCTTACCGATCAGCAATTGCTGTTCCGATAACTGCATATCCGCCAGAAAAGCCTTCAGCTTCTCTATAGAAAGATTGGTAATCTCATAGATATTCTTATCTGCCACTGTTACAGCCAGGGATTCTTTCTTCAGTCTCTGTCCTTTACAGGTTTTACAGGGAGTGATGCGCATAAAAGACTCATACTCCTGCTTCATGGTATCTGAGCCTGTCTCCCGGTATCTCTGCTCCACATTTCGGATCAGTCCCGGGAATGCCACATCATAAACACCCTCTCCGCGCTGGCCTTTATAATAAACCTTAACAGAATGCCCATTGGTTCCATTAATCAGGATATCCTTGATCTTCTCCGGATAATTCTCAAACGGGGTTGCCAGACTGAAATCATATTCCCTGGCAAGTGCATCCAGGATTGCTCTGGAAAAACTGCCCTCGCTTGTACATGACTGCCATCCTGTCACCACAATGGCACCCTCAAGGATACTCAATGATTTATCCGGAATCATCAGATCAATGTCAAATTCCATCTTATATCCCAGTCCCAGACAGTCCGGGCAGGCACCAAAGGGATTGTTGAAGGAAAAACTTCTGGGCTCGATCTCATCAATACTCACTTCACAGTCCGGACAGGAGAAACTCTGGCTGAAATTATGGATATTCCCATCCATGGTATCTACCATCAAAAGCCCTTCTGCCAGCTCCAGTACAGTCTCAATGGAATCGGACAGCCTCTTCTCGATCCCCGGCTTTACGATCAGACGGTCTACAACGATCTCTATATTATGTTTGATATTCTTATCCAGACTGATCTCCTCAGATAATTCGTACATATTTCCATCAATCTGCACACGGACGTAACCGCTTCGCTTGGCCTGCTCCAGAAGCTTGGCATGGGTTCCCTTACGTCCTCTCACAACAGGAGCCAGCAGTTGAATCTTTGTTCTCTCAGGAAAAGACATAATACTGTCCACCATCTGGTCTACTGTCTGCTTCTTAATCTCTCTTCCGCATTTGGGACAATGGGGAATTCCCACTCTGGCATACAGAAGTCTGAAATAGTCATAAATCTCCGTCACAGTCCCTACTGTGGAACGTGGATTGCGGTTAGTCGATTTCTGATCAATGGAAATGGCAGGGGGCAAGCCCTCGATACTCTCCACATCCGGCTTCTCCATCTGCCCCAGGAACTGTCTCGCATAAGAAGAAAGGGATTCCATATATCGTCTCTGTCCCTCTGCATAAATGGTATCAAAAGCCAGTGATGACTTGCCGGAACCGCTCAGTCCGGTAAGCACCACAAACTGGTCTCTGGGAATATCCACACTTAAATTCTTAAGATTGTTTACATTGGCGCCTCTGATTCTGATAAATTGTTTCTTCATTGTATCCGCAGCCATTTCTGCCTCCTGTTTCCTATAGTACTTCATTCCACCACTTCATTTCCGAATTCTGTTCCCAGTATAATATAGGAACATTTGTTCGTCAAGCTGTTTACAGCAAAAATTCCGCCATAATCGAATTACTTACATGGATTCCTTCCCTGCTTAGGAAAATCCTGCCGTCTTTCTCCAACAGCAGTTCCATGGACTCATATTTCTCCAGAACCTCTCCATATACTGACTCTATTGTACAGCCAAAACACCTCTGAAAATCAGCCTTTGAGATTCCCTTCGTCATGCGAAGCCCAAGAAACATAAACTCTGCCATCTCATCTTCTCTTGTGAGGGATGGCTCTTTTTCCCTTATTTTTTCCGGATTTTTGCTGTTTTCCAGATATTTTTTCATATCTGCCGTATTGGCAAAACGTTCTTTTCCATAAAGAGAAGAAGCTCCCAGACCAAATCCCAGGTAATCCTGTCTGGTCCAGTAGCCTACGTTATGTCTGCATTCCCTTCCTTTTCTGGCATAATTGGAAATCTCATACTGTTCAAACCCATATTCCTTCAGGATCTGCGCAGTTGCCTCATACATATTGTATTCTGTATCTTCATCAGGCAGATTAAGCTTCCGCGCAGCAAAAGGTGTCCCCTCTTCCACGATCAGGCTATATGCAGAAATATGTTCCGGTTCCAATTCTGCAACTGTGCGCAGATTTTTCACCCATCCCTCATAGGTCTGATCCGGGATCGCACTCATTAAATCAATGTTAATATTGTCAAATCCAACTGTCCTTGCCTCTTGATAGGTTTCCAAAAACTGCCCGTAATTATGAATCCTTCCCAGAATTTTCAACTCCCTGTCCTCAGGGGACTGCAGTCCTATACTCAATCGGTTGATTCCCATTTCTCTGTATGCCTGAAGCTTTCCGATATTTGCTGTTCCAGGATTTACCTCTATGGTAATCTCTGCATCCTCTTCCATTTTAAATCTGTTTCTGATTTCTCTCAGTATATCTCCCAGCAGTCTCTCATCCAGCACAGAAGGAGTGCCTCCTCCAATAAATATGGAGGATACACTCCTTCCTTCACCTTCCTCTACTGCCTGTATTTCCCTCAGAAGAGCCTGTACATAATCAGCCTGCTCTTCTGGTCCCGAAGGCCCTGAAAGGAAATCACAGTAATCACATTTTCTGATACAGAACGGAATGTGGATATAGATTTCCATGGGAGAATTTTCTTTCCTATTCTTCATTTTCCCCTGCCAGATATTCATTCACCATTGTCAGGTTTCCGTTTGTAGTAACTGCTGCAGAGTCCACCTGTTCCACAGAAGGAGTAGGTGTATTAGAAGGAGCCGCCACAGTAATAGGCAGCACCTTGGAAGAAGCCGCATCCAATTCCTTCTTTTTTCCACAGCCAGCTATTATGACACAGGATAAACCTGTCAGTAAAATGACCACTGCCCTTCTATTTATTTTTATCATGCCAAACACCCTCTATTCTTCTGTGCGGTTTTTATTTATCATCCAGCTTCAGTACACTCATAAAGGCTTTCTGCGGGATTTCCACATTACCTACCTGGCGCATACGCTTCTTACCTTCCTTCTGTTTCTCCAGAAGTTTCTTCTTACGGGAAATATCACCACCGTAACATTTGGCAAGAACGTCCTTACGCATAGCACGTACCGTTTCTCTTGCAATGATCTTGCTTCCGATGGCAGCCTGGATTGGAATTTCAAAAAGCTGACGCGGAATCTCATCCTTCAGTTTCTCGCACATCTTACGGCCTCTCTCATAGGCAGTATCTGCATGTACGATAAAAGAAAGAGCATCCACCTCTTCTTTATTTACCAGAATATCCAGCTTCACAAGTTCACTTCTCTCATATCCACAGAGTTCATAGTCCAGGGAAGCATAACCTCTGGAACGGGATTTCAGAGCATCAAAGAAATCGTAGATGATCTCATTTAATGGAAGCTTATATTTCAGAAGCGCACGTGTTTCCTCCATATAATCCATTCCCAGATACTGTCCTCTTCTCTCCTGACAGAGATCCATGATGGCACCGATAAATTCTGTTGTTACCATGATCTCAGCATTTACCATAGGCTCTTCCATATATTCGATCTCTGACGGATCAGGCAGATTGCTTGGATTCGTCAGATTGATAACTTCACCATTGGTTTTGTGTACCTTGTAGATAACACCGGGTGCTGTAGTTACAAGGTCAAGGTTATATTCTCTTTCCAGACGTTCCTGAATAATTTCCAGATGAAGAAGTCCCAGGAAACCACAGCGAAAACCAAATCCAAGAGCTACAGAAGTCTCCGGCTCATAGAAAAGAGAAGCATCGTTAAGCTGAAGTTTCTCAAGTGCATCTCTTAAATCTCCATATTTAGCACCGTCTGCAGGATATAATCCGCAATATACCATAGGATTTACTTTTTTATAGCCCGGAAGTGCTTCTGCACATGGTCTGTCCTTATCTGTAACTGTATCACCTACGCGAGTATCACCAAGGTTTTTAATGCTGGCAGTAATGTAGCCTACCATACCTGCTGTCAGTTCCTCGCATGGAATAAACTGACCTGCACCAAAGTATCCTACTTCTACAACCTCTGTGGTAAAGCCTGTTGCCATCATATGGATCTGGGTGCCTCTTTTCACACGTCCATCCATAACACGGCAGAATACGATAACGCCTTTGTATGCATCGTAGATTGAGTCAAAGATCAGTGCCTTCAGTGGTGCATCTACATCACCATGAGGTGCCGGGATCTTTGTCACGATCTGTTCAAGCACTTCTTCTATATTAAGTCCTGTTTTGGCAGAGATTCTCGGAGCGTCATGAGCTTCAAGGCCAATGACATCTTCAATCTCATTTACTACACGGTCCGGCTCTGCACTTGGCAGATCGATCTTGTTGATAACAGGAAGAACATCCAGATCATGGTCAAGTGCAAGATATACATTTGCCAGTGTCTGGGCTTCGATTCCCTGTGCTGCATCTACTACCAGAATCGCACCGTCACAGGCTGCAAGGCTTCGGGATACCTCATAGTTAAAATCCACATGTCCAGGGGTATCAATGAGATTAAAGATATATTCTTCCCCATCTTTGGCTTTGTATACAATACGCACTGCCTGGGATTTGATGGTGATCCCGCGCTCTCTTTCAAGTTCCATGTTGTCCAGTACCTGTGACTGCATTTCACGTTCAGTCAAAGTTCCGGTCATTTCGATGATTCGGTCGGCAAGAGTGGATTTGCCATGGTCTATATGTGCAATAATACAGAAATTTCTGATTTTGCTCTGATCTATCATTCAGGAATTCCCTCCTAAGTTCTTTCTTAATCTACTGTAGTTGTTGGTTTTGCTAATTTTGTATTATAGCATATGGGGGAAGGGTTTGTCATCTACTTCTTATCCCTGCAAGACTTTATTGAGGATGTAAGCAAATGGTTCCATGGCGTTTTTTACTTCCTGGACAGTATTGGTCTGTGCACCGGCTTCCAGAAGGATGGAACGGGGGCGTAAATGAAGGTTATAACGATAGCCTGCAAGGTAGATTCCCCTGTAAAATTCAGGATAATATTGGGCTGTCTGGTATTCCAGCTGAAAAGAAAATGCCAGGTTTTGCTGTATGTATGGATTTGGAAGATATTCCAGTGAACCTTTAGCTGTAGTGTAGCTCAATCCATTATAAAAAAGGATCTGAGCTGTAGGTTTTCCATTAATCTCTGTTACAAGGTGGCGGTCCTCGGGAACACCATCTCGATGGAGGTCTATGATCACCTGGATATCCGGATTTTCCTGAAGATAGGGTTCCAGATAATCCCGGGCATAATCATAGGCAGCACTGCGATCCAGTTCCCCTCCTGCCATGTCGAACTGTTCTTTGAGATGGACAACCTGATATCCATAATTTTCTGCAAGAAGCTGTGTCAGATAATCTCCCACTCCTACAATAGTATCCGCTTCTTCCCCTTCTCTGGAATCTGCAAATGTTTCCTGTGAATGACTGTGATAGATTAGGATCTGGGGTGTATCTGTGTCTTTTGAAATTTTAAAATCCTGTTTCAGAAAATCTTGAGCATTCAGCTGTGCAGGATTGGTTTCTGTATTGGAATCTACAATATAAAACTGTCCCAGCAGATAATCATAGTCAGCCAGCAGATCAGGAGACAGATCAATTGCCGGATCAGGAACTGCTGTTGAAATAGTCTCCCGGGAAGTATTCTTTTTTTCAGTCTTCTTGGTTTTCTGTTTCTTTGTTTTCTGCTTCTTCTTGCTTTTGGAATTTTTCTTCTTTTCCTTCTCTGAAATTGAAGTTTGCTCTTCCTTCGCCTTTTGTCTCAGATATTTTCCATTTTCACTGGCAATGGCCTCATAAGTTTTCTGATCACCATACTGGTCTATTTCCCGGGATTTCTTTTCCAGAAAACGATACAGCGGCAGATGCCTGTACACATTTTTTCCTGTAAAAACAGGCTCTGGCACAATTGTCAGAATTGTAAAAAAGCACAGACTCAGCAATATTCCAAGCGCTTTCTGAAATCTGGTCACATGATCACCTCTCAGGAGAATCCTATGACAAACTTTCCTTAAATATACTTCTGACCTGTCAGCAAAAAGCCAGATTCAGCCCCTCTGAAATAGTAAAGCTTAAATATTTTACAGTTTCATCCACATCCTTTGGTGTTACAAACATGGTATGAAGATGAGGTGAGATCATTTCCTCCAGAAATTCCTTCCGTTCGGCCTCTTCCAGGACATCCAGCAGATGGGCCATGGAATCATGAACAATCGTTGCTGCATCTACCACTGTAGGAACTCCGATTCCGATCACTTTTGTCTGTAAATTTTTCTCTGTCAGTCCAATTCTGTGATTTCCAACGCCGGATCCCGGATGGATTCCTGTATCTGTGATCTGTATAGTTCTGTTTAACCGTCTGGTACTTCTGGCTGCCAGCGCATCTATGGCAATTACCACATCCGGTCTGGTCTCTGCCACAATTCCTTTAAGGATCTCGGAGGTTTCCATTCCTGTCTGCGCCATTACACCGGGAATAATCCCACTGATGCGGTGCATCTGTTCTTTTCCCAGACTCTTTAATCCGTATTCCTTTATCATATGTCTTGTGATCCGGAGATTTTCCACCACATGAGGTCCCAGAGAATCTGCTGTGATAGCCGAATTTCCCAGCCCTGCTACCAATATGGACGTTTCCCGTTCCAATGAGATCAGATTTCTGAGATGTGTGGCAATTTCCCGGGAAATTTCTCTGTGATAATCCTCATCCGGCATAGAAAGCCCCGGGGCTTCTATTGTAATATAATTTCCCTGAGGTCTTCCCATTGCTTTGGCACCGTTTTCTGTAGTTATTTTTACCACTGTAGTCCGAATATCCTTTTCCTCATCATAATTCTCACGAACCTCAACGCCCCGTATTTCCATATTTTTTTCTGTAAACTGCTCCCTGGCTTCCAGTGCCAGGTCTGTCCGGATTTCGTAACTTCCCAACATAATTTTCCTCCTGTGTATCTAATGTACTCTCAAAGTCTTTATTGCCATTTACACTGGATTCCCTGCGAAGTGCAAATTTATTTTTACATTGTCATTTTCCACGTTTTCATGATAAATTATACACTGTCACAAATATGTTGTATTTTCCTCTATAATAATATGATTTTTTCTTTATTTTAGGTCAAAAATATATTGACAAGTCAAAAAAACTGTAATAATATATATAAGCATGTTCATAGGAACGCCCGTGTCTGTTTCTATGACAGGACATTTAAATCGAATAAAATTGGAGGTGTACGAATTGGCTAACATTAAATCTGCTAAGAAAAGAATTTTAGTAAACAGAACAAAAGCAGCTAGAAACAAATCTATCAAATCTGCTGTTAAGACTTCTATCAAAAAAGTTGAGGTTGCTGTAGAGAACAAGGATAAAGCAGCTGCAGAAGTAGCATTAAAGGATGCAGTTTCTACAATCAGCAAGGCTACATCTAAAGGTGTTTACCACAAAAACAACTGCGCAAGAAAAGTTGCTCGTTTATCCAAAGCTGTTAACAGCATTGCATAATAATATATTTTAGATTTTAATTATAAGCTTATGATTAAAAGAGACAGCCATCACCGTCATGTGGCTGTCTTTTTTTATGCTTTTGAACTGTATTTGATGATCAGCAATTCTACACTGAGCTTATCCTCCAGCCTGCCGGTTTTTACAGCTTCTTCTGCATCCACAAAATCTTCTACTGCACATTCCAGCTCTGAGACCGTATAGGCCCGGGCGCATGAAAGAACGTTGCGAAGGGCAAAAACCGGAATTCCAAGTTTAGAAGCGATCTCAGTTTGCCCAAGACCGGAAGCTGTAAATTGTTTGGCCAGAAGAAGCTGTCTGTATTGTCTGGCAAGAAGAAAAAGAATACGCATAGGAGGCTCCTTCAGAGTAAGGAGATCATAATAAAGCTCCAGGGCCCGTTTTTGATTTTTCTCCGTTACTGCACGCACCATATCGAAAATACGGTTCGTGGTCTGAGTCGTACAAATCTCTTCAATATCTCCCCCAGTGACAACATCCCGTCCTTCTGTGTAGCAGATCAGCTTTTCAAGCTCCATGCGCAGGTTTCCCATGTCTGTACCTGTTTTTGTCAGAAGCAGCTCCATATCCCTCTGTGTAATTCTTTTTCCGGCTTTTCCCAGAAGTCCGGCTGCCCAGCGCATCAATGTTTTCTCATCCTGTCTGATAAATTCCGCGATAGCCCCACAGGACTTCACCGCTTTATACATACGGCTGCGCTTATCTACCTCTGATTCTACAAATACCATACAGAGATAATCCGGAAGCTCCTTCATGTACTCTGCCAGTTCCTCACATTTATTTTTGAAAAAGCCGGTATCCTCCAGAATAATCACTCTTCTGTCTGCAAAAAAGGGCATAGTTTCACACAGATCAATAAGCTGACGGATATCAATGCCTTTTCCTTCATAATGCGCAAAGTTCATAGTATCTCCGTCTGGATTCAAGGCTTTTTCCAGATTTGTTTTATACTGCTGCTTCAGATAAGCTTCTTCTCCATATAAAAGATATGCTTTTCTGAAATTCCCTGTTTTAATGTCTTCCTGTATATTTTTCAATAGTCTTTACCAGCCATTTCTGTTCATTTTCTTTCAGTCTAGCGGAAATCTGAAGATCAGTCAATAACAAACCTCTGTACTTTCATTTTTTCCTCATCAACTTCCACTATCACTGCTCCACTTCTGTCTGTCCTGCAGATTTCAGTTCCTGCATTCTCCAGGCGGCGGAGTGTTTCCGGTGAAGGATGCCCATAGGTATTAGAGGCGGAACAGGAAATTACTGCCAGCTCTGGTTTTACTACATTCAGAAATTCTTCGCCTGTAGAATACCGCGAACCATGATGGGCTACTTTTAGAAAATCCACATCCTCCAGACGGTGGGCACTCTGAAGTTTTTTCTCTGTTTCCATACCAATGTCTCCTGTAAAAAGCCCCTTGAATTTCCCATATTCCAGTTCCATCACCATGGCTTCCTCATTCACATCCTCCCCCACAGCACCTTTTTCCGGCCAGAGAATATCCAGCTGCGCATTTCCATAACAGATCCTGTCTCCTGCCTTTACCTGAAGCACCTGCACATCTGCAGTCTGCGCAAGCTCTCTCAGTTTCAGATAATTTTCCGTTTCTTCTTCCCAGTCCGGCAAAATCAAATGATCGACCCTTATGGAAGTGAGCCCCTTCCCCACATACTCAAGAATTTCCTCTGTACCACTGATATGGTCTCCATCTGTATGGGAAATAAAAATCCCATCCAGCCTGGATATGCCCCTGCTTTTCAGATAAGGCAGGATCTGATACTGTCCCACAGCACTTTTGTTGCTGCTTCCTCCGTCAATAAGCAGATTCCAGGTTCCTTCAATCTCCAGTACAATGCCATCCCCCTGGCCCACATCCAGACAGGCAATCCGCAGATTTGGTTTTGCCCTGTACCCCAACAGCCAAATTCCAAACCCAAGTATCCCGACACACAACATTGGAAGCTTCCATCTGCGTATACGCACCCTCTGTATTCTCTCTATCCGTTTTTCATACATCATTGTAAAATACTGCGCTCTCTAATATATAATAAATTTCAGCTTATGGAATTCTCTTTCCCCATACAATAAACTCTATATATCCATATGCTCCCACCCACCAGCAAATAATACCCTGCAATCTGCCAAATCTGCGGTTTTCCTCCCACCCAGGTACAAAACGGAAGCCTTCCGGCAGCTATACATATCCATTCATAGGCCCCAAGCACCACTCTGCCCGGAATAGCTGCCAGCCAGGATGCCCTCAGGCTGAAAAGTCCCATCAAAGCTGCTGCAGTCCCACTTCCCAGCACCACTCCCACTGTAGGAAGTACCAGTAAATTCAGAAAAATCCCTATCACCGACACTTCTCCATAAAACCACAGCACAATGGGAAGTGTGGTAAGCTGTACTACCACAGATGCCAGAAAGCTTTGCCGGAACTTTCCGCCTGTGCTTTTCCTTTTTTCTGCTCTTTCCATTCCTTCCCATATCAATGGCCATATACATCCAACTCCTGTCACAGCACCAAAAGACAACAGAAATCCCCCGTCCAGCATATATGCCGGACTTTCCACAAGAATCAGGATTGCAGCCACAGCCATGGCTGTGGGCAGATCATAAATCCGTCCGACAATCTTCGCTCCTACAGACAGCAAAAACATGGTCACAGCTCTCATTGTGGAAACTCCGCCTCCTGTCATCATTCCATACTGAACCATGATCACCAACGCCAGCATCCCGGCAGGCCAGATTCCCAGACCTATCCATTTCAGGAAATTATAAAGCCCCAGACCCAACAGGCTGATGTGTAGTCCCGAAATAGCCAGAATATGAATGATTCCGCCCATCTGGTAACGCATTTTCAGTTCCGGATCCAGATTGGTCTTGTCTCCCAGAACAATTGCTTCAAAGGCTCCCGCCTCACTGTCACAGACAGTTTCCAATATCTCTGTAAATCTTTCTCTCAGACTGATCAAAAACTGTCCATATACAGAATGGGTCCGGGATTGCTTCTTTATTATTGCTTTTTTCAATGCATAATAAATGTGTCTGCAGGCATTGTAATTTTTACTGTTAAATTCGCCTGGATTACGCGTACCTTCTATTTCCTCCAGTTTTCCGGACACCAAAATCATACTTCCTGCCTTTGGCAAATCACCGGGAAGCTTCTTATTTTTCATATAAACTTTTACTTCATCAATGGAAACTTTTTCAGAATTGTAAATAAGATATGTATTTCTCAGATATATAGATTGATAATTTTCATTTTCCTGGCACCTGACCACCTCCCCGCAGATAGTGGATTCCGGGTGCTTTTTAATCCATGTCTGTACAGGTTCCGGCAGAGGATTTCCACTTGTCATGGAAAACCCCAGCCAGTCTGTCACACACAGAAAAACAACCAGAAGCAGGCACAGGATACAGACAGGCCGTCCCCTCATTGCATGCCTCCTTATTTTGTCTCTTTTTCATCAACTACAAGCTTGTCATTTCTCTCATAAAAACGATATAGAGCCATTTTCTGGCCAAAAGTGTCTAATTTTTCTTTTTCCCCTACAGTAATCTGCACTTTATCTGCATCCACTGCATCCAGCAGAGAATTCACCACTGAATATACTGGAATCTTCTCTGACACCTCCAGTGCATAGGAGGAAAACACCTGATCAAATGCCACATAGCATACTCCGTCTGCAATGGTTACATTCAGAAGCTCCGTATTCTCCGGAATGGCAGGATAATGTCCTTTTTCCATGGGTCCCTTCATCAGCTGTTCCAGAATGATCCGTTCCCTTGGAATTGTACGCTTATATCGCACAGTTCTCTGTTCCTTTACCAGGTGGGTTCCTTCCTTATCTGTAAAATACAGAGTAAACGTATTGCTGCAATAGGCATCCGGCTCATTTCCTGTAAATTCTGCAAAGGTATCCTCAGTCATATCTCCCACCGGATTTCCTCTGGAATCCAGAAGTTCTTCATTCTCTACAGTAAAGCGCACTGCTGTGATCCCAGGCACCTGCAGAAAAGACTTTACTACTCCTGCACGTACCAAAATTTCCCTTGCAGCACTCATATCCTTGTAGCTGCTGTTAAAATTCACAACCAGAACAGGAGCTTCAACACTGTAATTCATCTGAAGTTCATCCGGCAGAAGACTTATGGCTTCTTTTCCGGACTCTTTGTTATTCATCCGCTGCATCATATCTTTCAGCATATATTCTGCCGTGCTTTCCTCCGGCGTATAAGCTTCCCTGACCAGAGCCGTCTCATCCCCGTTAATATCATACAGATAGTATTCGGCAGTATTATTTTTATCCTGATCCTCCTGTACCTCTACAGAGCATCCTGTGAGAAGGATTCCAAGCAACAGTACAGTAAAAATCCCGTAAATCAATCTCTTCACAACAGCACCTCCTAGGACGCAATATAAGACAGAGGAATGCGAACAGAAAAAGTAGTCCCTTCCCCTTCTTTACTGAATACTTTGATTGCTCCGTGATGCATGGCAATGGCACTTCTTGTGATGGCAAGTCCAAGTCCTGTTCCGCCGATTTCTTTGGAATGTGACTTATCCACACGGTAAAAACGTTCAAAAATCCTCTCAATACTGTCCTCAGGAATTCCCATACCGGAATCTGCCACAGTTACATAAAAATATTTATGATCCGCATCCAGAGATACCCTGACCCATCCATCATCTACATTGTATTTAATACCATTTTCTACCAGATTGCTGATGGCAAGAGTAAATTTTACTTCATCCACATCTGCTTCCACAGGACGGAAGCAGTCCAGGATCAGATCAATATTCCTCTTGTCTGCAATAGGACGTAATCTCTTCAAAATGTCCTCCAGCAGCTGATTGATATCCATATGGGTAATGTTCAGATCTGCCGCCTTTTTATCCATTTTTACCAATGACAAAAGATCTGTGATAATCTTATTCTCCCGGTCAATCTCCGCTGTGATATCTCCCATAAACTCCTGATAAAGCTCCTCCGGAACTCCCTGCTGTCCCACCAGTGAATCTGCCAGAACCTTCATGGAAGTCAAAGGTGTTTTTAATTCATGAGACACATTTGATACAAACTCCTGACGGGATTCATCCAGGATTTTCATCCTGTTCACCATCTTATTGAAAGCATCTGTGATCAGCTCAGTTTCTGTATAATCAGGTACGCTGATGGCATCATCCTGCATACCGTCCGTAAGATCCTCTATTGCTTTGGTAACTCTTGCCAGTGGTTTTACAAGGATCGTTGACAGCAGCCATGACAGGAAAATAGAAAGCACTACAATAATACCAATCAGCATCATTCCTTTCTGCTCCAGTTCAGCCATCATATCTCCGATCTCAATGGTAGAAATGGTCATCAGCATCACACCCTGTATCTGCTGTACATCCGGGCTTTGTACAGGGACTGCAACCTCCAGCACTTTACTTTTCAGATCAAAATTGCTTGCTTTTTCTCCTTTAAAACACTTCACTGCAAGAGAGCTGAGAAGTGTTTTTCCCTCTTCTGTGTGAAACGTATCTCCTACAATCTTAAAATCCCTGTCTGCCAGAAGGACACGACCATTGTAAAGGTCTGCAAACATTTCCAGCTTGGTATTTACAGTCTGAGAGCCGGTATCATTCAGATAATTCTCCTTAATGATCAAATTGCACAGGATCTCACTCTGATCCTGCACCGTCTCCGTAAGCATGGAAACTGCACGATCCTGATAATTATGAAGCATCGTATAGGTCACAATCACGCTGGGTACAATTCCAAGAATAATTAAGATAATCAAAATACGAAAACGCAGACTTTTGAAAAAATTTGTTCTCTTTTTCATTTTGCCTAACCTCGTTCTCTTTTGTCATGTTAATTTAAAAAGCACAGCAGATAATCAGTTATCATACTGTGCCAGTTTCTTCATTTCATTCTGACAGATCATTGTGCCTGGAAATAATAGCCCACGCCCCATTTGGTATGCACATATTTCGGCTCACTTGGATTGGTCTCAATCTTCTCACGAAGGCGACGGATATGTACATCCACAGTACGGACATCTCCCGGATATTCATATCCCCAGACAATATTCAACAGATTCTCACGGCTGTATACTTTATTGGGATTGAATACCAGAAGTTCCAGAACATCGAATTCCTTTGCAGTAAGGTTAATTTCTTTTCCTGCAATAAATACACGTCTTCCCTCACAGTCCATGTGGAGATCTCCAACCTCAATTGTCTTTGCCTTTTCTTTCTCATCGTGGTCACTTCCGGCACGGCGCATAATAGCTTTAATACGGGCTTTTACCTCCAGAATATTAAAGGGCTTGGTAATATAATCATCAGCGCCATATTCCAGACCCAGGATCTTATCCATATCCTCACCCTTGGCAGTAAGCATGACAATAGGCACATTGGAGAATTCACGGATCTGCTGACATACCTCCAGACCGTCCATCTTTGGAAGCATCAGATCCAGAAGAATGATATCGTATTTTTTCTCCTTGGCTTTCTCCACTGCCTCCTCACCGTCATAGGCGCAGTCAACCTCCATTCCATCCTGCTCCAGGCTGAAACGGATTCCCTTTACAATTAACTTCTCATCGTCTACTACCAAAACTTTCCTGCTCATCAGCTTCTCCTTATCCTACTACTATGTCATCTTTTATCTTTTCAAATGTACCTTCCTTGATGCCCGATACATTCATAATGTCCTCAATTGTTGCAAATGGTCCATTCTCTTCCCGATAGGCAATAATCGCCTTCGCTCTGGTATCCCCGATTCCACTTAACGTGGTCAGGCCTGACTCATCCGCTGTATTTATATTAACCTTTCCATTCTGTTCCAGGCCTTCGCCTGTCACAGTACCTCCGGCTGTTTCCTGAATCTGTCCGGTTCCGTCAGCACTCTGCCCTGGCTTCAGGTTCATCTGTGTCTGCTCCTCCCGGGTCAGTATATAAAGCTGTTCCCCGTCTGTGAGAATGCCGGCACGATTTACGCAGGTCTGCGCTGCCTCCGGTAAAAATCCACCGGCTGCTTCTATTGCCTGGAAAACCCGGCTTCCCTCTTCAAACTGAAACACACCCGGATTCACCACTGCTCCACAAATATCCACATAAATCTTACTCTTTTCTGGTTTCTCCTGCTGAGAAACCTCTGTAGCTTCTGTCTCAGGTTCCCGAACCTGTTCTTTTTCAGAATGCTTTTCCTTTTTATCAGTTTCCGTCTGCTGTTCCTGTCCTTCGGAGTCTGCTTTCTGCGCTTCCTCAGCATCTACCTCAGCCTTTGCCTCCTGAAATCCATCGATGAGAAACTGTGCTTCTTGATTTTTACATCCTGTCAGAGCTGTAAAAATCAAAAATAACACTGCCATCATCAGACAGCACAGACGTTTTTGATTTCTGTTTTTCCGCAAGGTTCTCTCCTCCCCTTTCAAAGTCAGAGTCCCCTTGTCCATAATGCCATACTCTATTGTAACGAAATCTTAACGTTTTTACAATAGTAATTTTAAAAAATTCCTATCTCACCCTGCAATAACAGCACCTATTCTTTCCCGTCAATTTTCCCATTTAAATATTACAATTCCGGCTATTGCAATAAGCAATCCCATTACCTTACTCCATTCAAATGGTTCTTTATCTACCCCAAACAACCCGGCCAATTCAATTACATAAGCAACTGCCAGCTGCGAAATAACGATCAGCATTGCTGCCTTTGCCGGTCCAAGTGCTCCCATACTCTGGATTACTGTAATTGTAATAAACGCTCCGATCACACCACCAAGGAGTGTATATTTATTGTCCACCTGCCAAAGTGCAGCCACACTTTCCCGTCCTGTGAAAAGCCAGGCCAAAACACAGACTGCAAAAGCCGACAGCTGCACCCATCCGGTTGATACCCAAAGGCTGGTCTGCTTTGTCACTTCCGTATTAAAAACACCCTGAATGCTCATCAGTGCTCCCGAAATCAGCGCCACTATAAATCCCCACATAAACTTCCCCTCCTGATAACCTGATAAATTACAAAACAGTTTTCATTTTCTTATGTCGAAAAGAGGCACCGCTGTTTAGCAGTACCTCTTTTATTCTTTATTATTAGTTTATTCTGTTTTACAAATATTATTCCGACTGATTTTATGCAGTGACAGCTAGCATTCACTCCCTGATTGATAACGATATTTTTATTCGGTTACAGTTGACCCGGTTGCATCCGAATAGAATTCGACATTTCCTCCCCGTAAATTACAGCGCTGCAGCCTTTCTGCTTTTTACTCTGATACATTGCCCTGTCATCCTTTCTGTACAGCTGATCAAAAGAAACCCCTTCATATCCATTATAAAAACACGCACCCAGACTTATTTCTATGCTCTTTCCCTGCATCTCTATGATATCAATCTGTCGGATATTTTCAAAAAGTCGTTCAAAAAATTTCTCAGCTACTGTTCTCTCAAACATTTTCGGCATAAATATTGCGAACTCATCACCTCCGAGCCGCAAAACCACATCACTGTCACGACATGTTTTCTGTAACTTCTCCGCAACAGCTATGATCACCTTATCTCCTACAGAATGCTCGTAGGTGTCATTGATGGATTTAAATTTGTCACAGTCGATCAGGCAAAGCAATCCTCCTGTTTTTTTCTTTAAAAATTCAGTAATCTTTTTTTCTCCGCTTCCACGATTACATAATCCTGTCATAAGATCTGTCTGCGCCAGATAAATCAGCCTGTTCTCACGCTTTTTTTCTTCTTCTATACACTCAATACAGAAAAGCACATGCAAAAGTTTTCCATCTTCATCGTAGTCTACAGGAATAAACCTGCTTCGGCTTCTCCCATTTTAAAATCTTTTCCCAAATATTCCAGAACCTGATCTGTCATTTTTACAATGTGATATCTTTTTGTCTGCACATCAACCAAATGCATAGATGTATAGATTTTGGAAAGCGACGAATAACTGCTGAGCTTTGCCTCTTTATTTGACTTTATAAATGAATTACGCATTTTCAAAAATGAGATAAGAAGCTTTCCTCTGTCTGCGTTTCTTCTACCTGTGTTTCCTCTGCACGTACCATATTTATTGACGGTTCAGATGTTGTAGCTGCTATAAAAGCGATCATTGCAAGAATTAAAGCTCTTTTCTTCATAATTGTTTTCCTCCTGAGTGTTTTTGTCATATTACATTTCTGCGTTCAAACCAGATGGAGAGTCCTTCTTTTATTTTCTGCTCTTCCACAGGTTTCATAAAAAAATATTCTATCCGCATCCTGAACGCATGAAGCGAAAAATCAAGATCACTGCACCAGATGATCCCACATTTCGGATATAGGGAACGGAGATGTTCTGCCGCATTCAGCCCGGACACCCCTGGCAATGCAAGAAACACCACTGCCGGTACTGTTTTTCGTGTCCGCCCAAAAAACTGTTCCTGATCCTGATAGATTTCAATCAATGGAAAAACTTTCTTTTCTGTACAGTAATTTCTGATGTATTCCGCACAGTTCTGTCCTTCCTGTTCCTGATCAGTCAATATGGCAATACAATACACGACATCCCTCCTCTTCCATTCGATGTACTCCCATTTGTTATTCTCATTATAAAAAAGTCAGAAATTTTTTCAATAATTCTGTCACGAAACGACAAAAAATGACACGAATTGCAAATCTATGATATTGTTTTGTGATATATTGTTATCAGAGCGTTTTTGAAATAGCTACACCACTTGCTCGTCTGCGGCTATAGATTGTACAGATGAAAAAGTCTCAGCAGGCGAAATTTTATAAATATATATAAGGAAGATTTACTATGAGAATTGCAATTGTTGATGATATTTCAAAAGAACGGACACTGCTTCGCAACAGACTGGAATCTCAGTTTTCCAGGCGCAATGTCCACGTAGATATATTTGAATATGAAAATGGAGAAACTTTCCTCTCTGCAGCGAAGGAATGTCCTTTCACGGTAGTGTTTCTGGATATTTATATGAATGGTTCTAACGGGATTGATACAGCAAAAGAACTTCGCAGATCAGATACTGACTGTCTGCTGATCTTTACAACAACTTCCACTGACCATGCTTTAGAAGGATTTCAGGTCCGGGCTCTGCATTATCTTGTAAAGCCCTACAGTGAAAATGATATTTCCGCACTGACAGATGAAATCCTTTCCCGCATCCCGGATTCCGGGAAATACATAGATGTAAAGGTAAACGGCAGCAATATTCAGATTCCCTTCCGGAAAATAATCTACGCAGAGCATTTTTCCCATATGATCCACATCCACACTGCCGGCGAAAAGGAACTGGTCACCCGTCAGTACTTTGATTCCTAAATACCGCAGTACTTTATATACCGAACGGATCCTGCAGTGCTATATTGTTTTCAGTCTTGTACTGCTCATAATCCTGCTCATGTTTTATGCCATGTTTCTTATAATGGCAGTCAGCCTGAACAGAAATGCCAGACTTCAGCAGGAGAACCATTTTCTTTCCCTTCAACAGGAAAGATACGAGAATCTCTGCATGGCCATTGAAGAAGCAAGGCAGGCACGTCACGATATCCGCCATCATTTTGTCCGTCTGTCCGCTCTGGCAGAACAGGGTGACATAGAAAAAATTAAAGAATATCTCTCTGCTGCAACCGGCAAAATCTCTGACTATAATCTGCATTTCTGTGAAAATCAGGCTGTTGACAGTGTTTTCGGATATTATTCCACCCTTGCCCAAAGAGAAAACATTCCTTTTCATGCAATGGTTTCCCTGCCTGCTGATCTTTCCATAGATGAGATCAATCTGTGCCTTGTGTTCTCCAATCTGCTGGAAAATGCCATCCAGGCAAGCGTGAAAACAGTACCCGCCCGCAGAAAGATTAATGTGGAAGTTTATCCCCACCATAATCATCTCCTTCTGATCCATGTGGAAAATACCTTCGATGGCAAAATACAGCAAAAAAACAATATTTTCCAATCCTCCAAACACTCCGGAAACGGAATAGGAATCGAATCTGTCCGCCACATTATCGACAAAAACGGCGGTGCATGCAGTTTTTTCTGTTCCAACAGCAGCTAACCTGTATTTACTTATACTATCCATACGGGCACTGGAATCAGCCTTTTATTTATACAGCTCCCTTAATCGGGATGCATACAAATGTCAATTTTTATTCGACTCTGTCCGAGTCAGTTGCAACCGAATAAAATTTTCAAGATTCATATCTTCTGTAAAAAAAGAAGGCCATTGCAAAACGCAACAGCCTTCAAAATTTTCCACAATTTTATTAATTCAACTACCAAAATTATTCCATGCACTCATCCAGAATTGCAGCCATCTTGTCGATGTGTTCTTTTGTGATCACAAGCGGAGGTACGATTCTCAGTACATCACTGCCTGCAGAAATCACCAGCAGTCTTTTTGCAAGAGCAGCCTTTACAACTTCACCAACAGGGCGGCCCTGGATCACGATTCCCTGCATAAAGCCCATGCCTCGTCTTGTTGCAGCGCATTCATGTTTTGCAACAATTTCATCCAGTTTCTGTTCCAGATATGGAGTCATTTCCTGTACATGTTCAATGATCTTATCATTCTCATAAATATCAAATACCTTGCTGACTGCAGCACATACAAACGGGTTTCCGCCGTAAGTTGTACCATGGTCACCAGGTTCCAGAGAAGCTTTAGCTGCCTTCTCACCCAGTACAAATGCGCCTACCGGCACACCACATCCAAGAGCCTTGGCACTTGTCATAATATCCGGCTGAACACCATATGCCTGCCATGCAAAATAATAACCGGTTCTTCCCATACCACACTGAATCTCATCGAAGATCAGCATAATATCCTTCTCATCACAGATCTGGCGCAGACCTTCCAGAAATTCTTTCCTTGCCGGATAAATACCGCCTTCACCCTGTACAACTTCAGTGATGATCGCGCAGGTCTTATCTGTAATCTGAGCCTTTACACTCTCCAGATCATTGAAATCTGCAAACTTCACACCGCCCATCAGAGGCTCGAAGGGCTCTCTGTAATGAGCAGTTCCTGTTACGGAAAGAGCTCCGATACTTCTTCCATGGAAGGAATGGTTCATGGCAATGATCTCATGATCTGCATGTCCGTCACGTACATATGCATATTTCTTAGCTGCTTTTAAAGCACCTTCGATTGCTTCTGTACCACTGTTAGTAAAGAATGCCTTGCTCATTTTACTTGCCTTTACCAGCTTCGCACCTGCCTCGATAATCGGCTCATTGTAATATAAGTTGGAAATATGCATCAGCTTATCGATCTGCTCTTTTAATGCTTCATCATATCCCGGATAATGATATCCCAGAGAATTTACAGCAATACCTGCTGCAAAATCCAGATATTCCTTTCCCTCGGAATCATATAAATAACATCCCTGTCCTTTTTCAAAAACAACAGGAAAACGATTATAAGTGTGAAGGATACTCTCTTCAGATTCCTTCATCTGTTCATTCATGTTCATTGTAATATTTCTCCCCGTCTTCTCTCAGAATCGCAGTACCAATACCTTTGTTTGTAAAAATTTCCAGCAGTAAACTGTGAGGAATTCTTCCGTCAAGGATATGGACTCTGTTAACTCCTTCTTCAATGGCATCAATACAATTTTTCAGCTTCGGAATCATACCTCCGCCTACATAACCGTCATCAATCAGTTTCTGTGCTTCATCTACATGAAGTTCAGAGATCAGGCTGGACGGATCATCCTTGTCTTTATAAACACCTTCAATATCAGAAAGGAATGCGAGCTTCTCAGCATGAACAGCCTCTGCAATGGCACATGCCGCATCATCCGCATTAATATTATAAGTAGCGAACTCATCGTCATAACCTACCGGGAAAATGATCGGCAGGAAATCTTTCTCCAGAAGATCTTCCAGAATCTTCGGCTCAACCTTTGTAACTTCGCCAACAAATCCGATGTCTCCGCCCTCTGTCTGTTTCTTGCGGCATTTCAGCAGACCACCGTCTTTACCGCTGATACCAACAGCATTTACACCAAGAGATTCCACCATGGCAACCAGTTCCTTGTTCACCTTCGCAAGAACCATCTCTGCGATCTCCATAGTATCTTTATCTGTAACACGAAGACCGTTAATAAATTTCGGCTCCATACCTACCTTGCCAACCCAGCGGCTGATCTCCTTACCACCACCATGAACGATGATCGGTTTGAAACCAACCAGCTTCAGAAGAACAACATCCTTAATCACATTCTTCTTCAGTTCATCATCCAGCATGGCACTTCCACCGTACTTTACAACTACGATTTTACGATTAAATCTCTGAATATAAGGAAGCGCCTCGATCAGCACCTCCGCCTTGTCCAAATATTTCTGATTAACCATCTGTATTCTCCTTTATTATGAACGATAATCCGCATTGATTTTTATATAATCATAAGTCAGGTCACAGCCCCATGCAGTTGCTGTGGCATCACCCATCTTCACATCAGCGATTGCTGTGACAGCTTCCTCAGAAAGAATCTTCGTTGCCTCTTCTTCACTGTAATCCACAGCCACACCATTCTCGATAATCTGAATCTTACCAGCCTTACTCTCAAAGAACAGATCCACCTTCTCAGGATCAAACTTCGCACCGGAATATCCCATAGCACACAGGATTCTTCCCCAGTTTGCATCATGTCCGTAGATAGCAGCCTTTGTCAGAGAAGAAGTAACAACAGACTTACTCAGTGTAACTGCCTGCTCCTTAGACTCTGCACCAATGATCTTCACTTCAAACAGCGCAGTCGCACCCTCTCCGTCACCTGCAATCTTCTTTGCCAGAGTAGTATTGATATAATTCAGCGCAGCCTTGAAAGTCTTGTAATCCTCACCCTTCTCTGTGATCTCCGGATTCTCAGCCAGACCATTAGCCAGAAGAAGAACTGTATCATTGGTAGAAGTATCTCCATCAACAGAAACCATATTGTAAGTATCCTTAACATCCTCACTTAACGCTTCCTGCAGCATCTTCTTGGAGATTTTCGCATCAGTAGTCACAAAACCAAGCATGGTACACATATTCGGATGGATCATACCGGAACCCTTACACATACCACCAACAGTAACCGTCTTACCGCCAATCTCGATCTGAACAGCAACCTCTTTCTTCTTGGTATCAGTAGTCATGATCGCTTTCGCAGCCTCAGTACCAGCCTCCAGAGAACCTTCCAGCTTCGGTGCCATCATCTTCACACCATTCTTAATACGGTCAATGGGAACCTGCATACCAATCACACCTGTAGAAGCAACCAGCACACTGTCAGCAGCCACCCCAAGAATCTCAGCAGCCGCATCCGCAGTCTCCTTACAATACCCATAACCTTCTGCACCAGTACATGCGTTGGCAATCCCACTGTTACAAATCACCACCTGTGCAGACGGATGATTATAAACAATATCCTGATCCCATTTAACAGGCGCAGCCTTCACCACATTGGTAGTAAAAGTCCCCGCAGCCACACATGGCACCTCACTGTAAACCATAGCCATATCCGTTCTGCCCTTATACTTAATCTCAGCCGCAGCCGCAGCTGCCTTAAATCCCTTAGCCGCCGTAACGCCGCCCTCTATAATCTTCATAAAACCTCAATCCTTTCTATATAATAAGACAAACTATCTTGTTTCCCGTCCACATCCTCCACTCTCAGCGACTGCCGCAGGTCCTCTGCGCAGTCACGTCCGTCAGACATCCACATCCCTTCCGTCTTGAAAAGTCAGCTCCGGAAATTATTTGGTTTTGAACGCATTTGCAGGAGCTGTAGTAATTCTTAGTGCTCGGGAATTTGCGTTATGAGGCGGCTGCATCACTGTCTGAGCGAAGCGAGTTTGACAAGCCGCCTCATGCCCTTAGCAAATTCACGAACACTTAGAATTAGTAAGCCCCGAAACCGCGTTCAAAACCAAATAATTTCCGGAGCGTCCCCTTTTCATTTAACTTACGGACACATCGGCACCTGCAGCAGTCCCTCAGCCTCCTTAAATCCAAACATCAGATTCATATTCTGTACAGCCTGTCCTGCAGCACCTTTCACCAGATTATCCATAGCTCCCATCATAATAACTCTGTGAGTTCTCGGATCAATCTTAAAGTTCACATCCACATAATTACTTCCCTCCACACACTTAGTCTGCGGACAAACATCCTTATCAAGTACACGGACAAAAGTCTCCTTCTCATAATACTTATCATAAACTGCCTTCACTTCTTCATAAGAAACATCCTTAGTCAGAGAAGCATAAGCAGTCACCAGAATACCACGATTCATAGGAATCAGATGAGGTGTAAAATTAATCAGCACTTCCTTACCGCACGCATAACCAAGCTGATCCTCAATCTCAGGTGTATGTCTGTGATTTGCAACACCATAAGCCTTAATATTCTCATTCACTTCGCAGAACAGATTAGCAACCTTGGCTCCACGTCCTGCTCCTGAAGTACCGGACTTCGCATCAATAATAATCGTAGACGGATCGATCAGCCCCTCTTTGATCAGCGGATAAATAGAAAGTGTAGAACATGTGGGATAACATCCAGGATTTGCAATCAGTCTGGCTTTCTTAATCTCCTCACGGTTGATCTCACATAAACCATAAACCGCCTCATCAATAAACTGCGGAGCCTTATGCTCAATCCCATACCATTTCTCATATTTCTTCACATCTTTAATACGGAAGTCAGCACTCAGGTCAATGACTTTCGCTTTGGAAAGAATTCCTTCATTAATTAAAGAAGCGCAAAGTCCCTGAGGAGTAGCTGTAAAGATCACATCCACTTCATCAGCTAATGCTTCCATATTATCATCCATACATTTTGCATCTACCAGTTTAAAAAAGTTCTGATAAACATCTGAATATTTCTGGTCAATATAACTTCTTGAACCATACCATGCAATTTCCACATCTTTATGTCCCAGCAGCAGTCTGACAATTTCGTTCCCTGCATAACCAGTAGCACCGATAATACCTGCTTTAATCATAATCTTCTCCTCCATATCCTGACAGTACTCTCTCTACCCTGATCAAAAAACTATTTATTCTGAAGTTTTTTATCCGAGAATCTGCACTTCTGTCTCTGTAATCTCTAAGCTCTGAAATCTTTTTTGCAGTGTTTTAACCGAATCAAGTAAGTCCCCTGCTTCAATTGCAAATGTCCCCCTGACTAAACCGTAACACACTGCCGTATCAGAGTGATGGATTAATCATACATCTTACCTGCATATTATGCAATAGCTATTTTCCATTGTTTTACATATATTTTATTTTATTTCTTGTAATTCCCCTGCATTTTTCAATATTTATTGCATATTTATGCAAAAACAAATAAAACTTTTTTCCATTTCCCTATTGCATATTTATAAATAAAGGTGTATATTATCACTTGTCAAACACATACAAATGTAAACTGTGTTTTTCTCATTGAATATTTATACAAAAATATTTTCTTATAAAAATACATTTCAGGAGGACTATTATCATGAAAGAAAAAGTCGTTTTAGCATACTCAGGCGGTCTTGATACCACAGCTTTAATCCCGTGGTTAAAGGAAACCTTCGATTACGATGTTGTCTGCTGCTGCGTAAACTGCGGTCAGGGAAACGAACTTGACGGGCTGGAGGAAAGGGCAAAATTATCCGGTGCTGCCAAATTATATATTGAAGATATTGTAGATGATTTCTGTGATAATTACATTATGCCATGTGTACAGGCAGGTGCTGTATATGAGCATAAATATCTTCTTGGAACCTCTATGGCACGTCCGGCAATCGCCAAGAAACTGGTTGAGATCGCACGTAAAGAAGGAGCTGTTGCTATCTGCCACGGTGCTACAGGTAAAGGTAATGACCAGATCCGTTTTGAACTTGGTATCAAAGCCCTTGCTCCTGATATCAAGATCATTGCTCCATGGCGTATGACAGACAAATGGACCATGCAGTCCCGTGAAGATGAAATTGATTTCTGCAAAGCTCACGGAATCGATCTTCCATTCGATATGAGCCACAGCTACAGCCGTGACAGAAACTTATGGCACATCAGCCATGAAGGTCTGGAGCTGGAAGACCCTTCCCTGGCTCCGAATTATGAAAACATGCTTGTGTTAGGTGTTACACCTGAGAAAGCTCCTGATAAAGATACTGAGATCACAATGACATTCGAGCAGGGTGTTCCGAAAACATTAAACGGCAAAGAAATGAAAGTTTCCGAAATCATTACAGAGCTGAACAGATTAGGCGGAGAGAATGGTATCGGTATCGTAGATATTGTTGAGAACCGTGTTGTTGGTATGAAATCCCGTGGTGTATATGAGACTCCTGGCGGAACCATCCTGATGGCAGCTCACGAGCAGCTGGAAGAACTGACACTTGACCGTGAGACAATGGAAACCAAGAAAAAACTTGGCAGCCAGTTCGCTCAGGTTGTTTACGAAGGAAAATGGTACACCCCTCTGCGTGAAGCAATCCAGGCTTTCGTTGAATCCACACAGAAATATGTAACAGGCGAAGTTAAGATGAGACTGTACAAAGGCAATATCATCAAAGCCGGTACCACTTCTCCATACAGCCTGTACAATGAATCTCTTGCATCTTTCACAACAGGTGACCTCTATGACCACCACGATGCAGACGGATTCATCACACTGTTCGGACTTCCACTGAAAGTTCGTGCTATGATGTTAAAAGAAGTAGAACAGAACAAGAAATAATTTCCAATAATAAAAACAGGCTGTGGTGCACAGATGCACCGTAACCTGTTTTTATTATTAAAAATCCTATGGTTCTTTTTCAAAAAAGCTTCCTTCCGCTTCTTATTTCAGCTCTGCTTTTTTTCGATCCAATAGCTCCTGAAGTTTTTCCAGATCCTCTTCTGTAAGTCCTTCGGTTTCCAAAAGCGCATGCATCATTTCCACCGGAGAAATCTTTCTGCTCTGTGCATTTCCTTTCAGATATTCTTCTCTGGTGATCAAAGGTGTATAGTTTCTCGCATAAACCTTGCCATTCATAGAGGTTCCAGCTACCTTTATCAGATTTTCCTTCAAAAGAAGTTCCAGACATCTGCGCACAGTAGGCATTTTCAGCTCAGGTGCAATCTCGTTGATCTCAAAAGCAGACAATGGTCTTCCCTCTTCCCAAAGCACATTCATGATATCATATCGTTTACCTTTTAATATGTCCATTTTAAGATCCCCTTCCAATTTTAACCAAATATCAATATAATAATACTGGAATATCAAATTAATTACAATTACAGTACCCTTACGTTCCTTTACATAGCCTTTACAAATTTATATCTGTCAGTTGATATTTCTGTCATATTTATTACAATTGACACTATGCCCGAAACACTTTATAATTTCATCTGATAATCCTTTTATTTCAAAGAAAGAAGGTGGCAATAATGCTTACAGATACATTTGCCCTGAAAGGTACCATTTGTTACAGTATCTCCCCTCAGGAACTTTCCATCACTCCAAACAGTTATCTGATCTGCAGCCAGGGAAAATGTGCCGGAATATTTCCAGTGCTCCCTGAAAAATACAGGGGAATCCCCTGCACAGACTATAAAGATGACCTGATCATTCCTGGTCTGACAGATCTGCATGTACATGCCCCCCAGTACACATTTCGTGCCTCAGGTATGGATTTAGAATTACTGGACTGGCTGAATACCTATACATTCCCACAGGAAGCACGTTACGAAGATCCTGAATTTGCAAAGGAAGCTTATTCTATTTTCGCTGAAGATATGAAGAAGAGCCCGAATACAAGAGCATGTATCTTCGGAACTCTGCATGTCCCTGCTACTGAGATCCTGATGGAGCAGCTGGATAAGACCGGACTGAAAACCATGGTGGGAAAAGTAAATATGGACCGCAATGGTTCTGCCAAATTACAGGAAGAGAGTGCTCAGGCTTCCGCAGATGCAACTGTCCGGTGGATTGAGGATACCCTGAACAGGTTTGAAAATACAAAGCCAATCCTTACTCCCAGATTTACTCCATCATGTTCTGATGAACTGATGAAAAAGCTTTCTGAAATCCAGAAGAAGTATCACCTGCCAATGCAGTCTCACCTCTCTGAAAATTTCGGTGAAATTACCTGGGTAAAGGAACTTTGTCCGAATACACATTTCTATGGAGAAGCATACAGCCAGTTTGATCTTTTTGGAGGTGACTGTCCGACGATCATGGCGCACTGCGTTCATTCTTCAGATGAAGAAATTGCCCTTATGAAAAAACAGGGCGTTTACATTGCACATTGTCCACAGTCCAACACAAATCTCTCCTCAGGTATCTCTCCTGCCAGACGATATCTGGACGAGGGTATGCATGTCGGACTTGGATCTGACATTGCAGGAGGAACTTCCGTTTCCATTCTGCGTGCCATGGCTGATGCCATTCAGGTTTCCAAACTGTACTGGCGGCTGATCGATTCTTCCATGAAGCCGCTGACTGTTGAAGAAGCCTTTTATATGGGAACAGAAGGAGGCGGTTCCTTCTTCGGAAAGGTAGGAAATTTTAAAGAAGGTTATGAATTTGATGCAGTTGTACTTAATGACAGCACCATTCCAACTCCATTAAAACTCTCTCCGAAAAACAGGCTGGAAAGACTGATCTACCTTTCAGATGACCGCAACATAACCGCTAAGTATGTAGCTGGCAGGAAGATTCTGTAACTGCAGGAAATACAGATTCTGATGGTGTTTTTTCGGAATGATTATCTGAGGCACCGCAAAACAGCCGGCAATTTTTAAAATCAAAAGGGAGAAAGATTATGAATCTTGACAAATTATTCCATCTCAAAGAAAACCACACAGATGTAAAGACCGAAGTTATGGCAGGTATTACAACATTCATGACAATGGCATACATTCTGGCTGTAAACCCAAACATTCTGGAGGCATCCGGAATGGACAGAGGTGCTGTTTTTACAGCGACCGCACTGGCATCCTTTATTGCAACCTGTCTGATGGCTGCGCTTTCTAATTATCCATTCGTTCTTGCACCTGGCATGGGTCTGAATGCCTACTTTGCCTACACTGTTGTTCTTGGCATGGGCTACAGCTGGCAGCAGGCACTGGCAGCTGTATTTGTAGAGGGTATTATTTTTATCCTGTTATCTCTGACCAATGTACGTGAGGCAATTTTTAATGCGATCCCAATGAACCTGAAACATGCAGTATCTGTTGGTATCGGACTTTTCATTGCTTTCATCGGACTGCAGAATGCTAAGATCGTAGTTAATAACGACTCCACTCTGGTAGGCGTATTTTCCTTTAAATCCTCCGTTTCCGGCGGAACATTTAATACTGAGGGAATCACTGTTCTGCTTGCATTGATCGGACTTCTGATCACTGCCATCCTTCTTGTTAAGGGTGTAAAAGGAAACATTCTCTGGGGTATCCTGATCACATGGGGACTTGGCATTATCTGCCAGTTGACAGGGCTTTACAAACCTGATCCTGCAGCCGGCTGGTTCAGCCTCCTGCCTGATTTTTCAAACGGAATCTCCATTCCAAGCATGGCTCCCACATTTATGAAAATGGACTTCTCCATTGTCTTCACACTTGATTTCGTAGTCATTATGTTTGCATTCCTGTTTGTAGATATGTTTGATACTCTGGGAACTCTAATCGGTGTTGCTTCCAAAGCTGATATGCTTGACAAAGAAGGCAAACTTCCGAACATCAAAGGCGCTCTTCTTTCTGACGCAGTAGGAACTACAGTAGGTGCTATGTGTGGTACTTCCACAGTTACTACTTTCGTAGAGAGTGCTTCCGGTGTTGCTGAAGGCGGACGTACAGGACTTACTTCCCTGGTAGCAGCCATCCTCTTCGGATTATCACTGCTGTTATCCCCGATTTTCCTGGCAATCCCGTCCTTTGCCACAGCACCGGCTCTGATCATCGTTGGATTCCTGATGCTCACATCAGTAACCAAGATTGACTTCAACGACATGACTGAAGCAATCCCGGCATTTATCGCAATCATCGCAATGCCATTCCTGTACAGCATTTCCGAAGGTATCTCCATGGGTGTTATCTCCTATGTGATCATCAACGTTGTTACAGGCAAAGCAAAAGAAAAGAAAATCAGCGCTCTAATGTATGTGCTTGCTGTACTGTTCATTCTGAAATATATCTTTATCTGATTCTGAATAAACAGTCAGACACTTACAATTCCATATTTGAAAAAGAAGTCTCCTGCAGAGGCTTCTTTTTGATTTCCCGGAATTATATTCATGGAATTACTGCAATAATCTTCTTTCCCTTTCCACATCTGTATTGTATAATTATGAAGGCGTATATTCATTTTTGTCTTATCCGCTTATACATTATCAGGAAGGATTATTTACATCATGCAAAAACAACAGATACCTTTAAAAAATTCACTGCTTCTGCTCCTCACGGCAACTGTATGGGGAATCGCATTTGTCGCTCAGAGCGTGGGAATGGATTATGTGGGTGGCTTCACCTTTAATGCAGCCCGTTCCCTGATCGGATCCGCAGTGTTAGTTCCATTGATCTTTGTCTTTGGGCAGAAAAACAGCTCCGGCGATCCATCCTCTGATACATCAGTCTCACCTTCACAGAATCGAAAAGATCTGATCGCCGGCGGCATTATCTGCGGTATTTTCCTCTGCCTGGCAAGTAATTTTCAACAATTCGGCATTAAATATACAACTGTAGGAAAGGCAGGTTTTATCACTGCCTGTTATATTGTGATCGTGCCAGTGCTCGGACTGTTCCTCGGAAAAAAATGCAGTAAACTCATATGGGCTGCTGTTGCAATGGCTCTGGTCGGTCTTTATCTTCTGTGCATTACAGATGGTTTCTCCATCGGAAAAGGTGATATGCTCGTACTTATATGTGCATTTTTATTTTCTGCACACATACTGGTCATTGATTACTTTTCACCAAAAACAGACGGCATAAAGCTTTCCTGCATTCAGTTTCTGACCTGCGGAATCCTCTCCGGCATTCCTGCACTAATATTCGAACATCCGGATTTTTCTTCCATTCTTGCCGCATGGAAGCCAGTCCTCTATGCAGGTGTCATGTCCTGCGGTGTGGGCTACACTCTTCAGGTCATCGGACAGAAGAACATGAATCCGACTGTGGCATCCCTGATCCTCAGCCTGGAATCCTGCATCTCTGTCCTGGCCGGATGGATTATCCTCGATCAGAAACTAAGTACAAAAGAAATCCTTGGATGCGTCATTATGTTTGCCGCAATTATCCTCGCACAGCTTCCACAGAAACAATCTGCATAATATCGTGAAAATTCATCAGGTCCAAGTATAAATCCAGTTTATGAAAACAAAAACCGCCTTGATATTGATTATTAATTAATCAGTAGTCGGCGGTTTTACATAATTATGCACTTAATTATAAGAGAATAGTTTTAAGTTCATCAGCAAAAGTCTTAATTGATTATACTGTTGTTGGATACTCTATTTCCAACATCATATTTTCATCTGAATCTTCAAGTACCAGCTCATAAACAAATCCATTTTTCTGTACTTTGTCTGTCAGATCTTTGCCATTTATCGTCACTTTTTTAATCTTTTTCTCTGTGAGCCAGACAACATTCCCTGTTTCTGTAATTTTGAAAGAGGTTATATTTTCTTCGTTTTTCTGCGTTTCTACTGCAAGAAATCCTGTATATTTTTCAACAAGTCCAAGACATGCGAAAGGTCCATCATTCGGGAGAAGTATATAGTAAGCATATTCTCCTGCATCTAACGCAATCTGTTTTTTCTGCCCTCCACACAGAACTTCAGCATTTTTTGAAAAATAATTATATAACCAGTATGTTTTAGTATCATCTAATTCCGAAATATCTTTTGCAGAAATAACAGTTTCCTGTTTTTCTTTTGTTAGATTAAAAGCGGTAATGACACCACCAAACTTATTGCCGGACCAGATACCAACATTCTGAAGTTTTAGAATTCCTATCTGTAATGGATTTGTAAAAACAGTATCTTCCGTTGGCTTAGCTGCTCTTTGCATCAAAAGAAGTTTTCCATTTTGATAACAAAGCTTTTTAACCACATCCGCATTTGTCTCTCCGATTCGGTCACTGAAATATACCGGTCCTCCGCTGACTGCACGCAAAAGACTGTGTTTTACTGCATCCGGATGCATGGTCCAGAACATATCCCAGTCACAATGGTAGATTTCATTATGATATAAGGCATTATATGCATTCTGAAGAAGATGTTCTGCAAAACCACCTTCACGATTTGGAACGAAATCATCGCTGTTTCTGGAAACACCTGTACTTGGTCTAGCAACAATACTTTCCATGGCCATGCCCATACAGTTGATGACATTTCCATTCATCACTTCCGCACCTTTGTCCAGCTCACGATTCATACCTCTTGCAGCACTTGCAGTTGGCTGATCCTGCTGGAAATAGATTGGAACAGCACTTTGTCCATCTACTTTTACAAAATCAATCTGCTGCTTTTTTAACAGCTGATACCAGTTGCGATAAAATCCGGCTCCATTTACAGGATTTGGGACAAGTCTTCCATTTACAGTGGCATATAAATGGTTATTTTCCAGTTGTGCGAGTTCACTATCAGGATCTACACCTGCCCAGTATCCCCCTAATGCATGCCATACACCAAACCATGAAATATTACTTTTCTGCTTGATATCTGTAATCAATGCATCAAAACCATTTGGGAATTTTTCTTTATCCGGTTCATATGCACAAAGCATATCATCTCTGCCGTTCATCCAGCCATCATCAAAAAGCATCCATCTTACAGGAACTTGTTTTTCAATCAGTTCTTCAGCTTTTGCGCGAAACTTTTCTTCGTTGATTTCTTTATAAAATGCATCCCAGCTGCACCATCCAATATACTGCAGAAATTCTGGAAAAGTGCGTTCTTCTCTCAGTGGAATACCGAAAGCTTTGCTCAGGTATTGAAAAATTTTTCTGATTGCTTCCTCTAACGTATTTCCGTCTGCAATCAGATAAACGGGTTCATCCAGTTCTCTGAGACCGCCAACACCTGCCTCCATCTTCAGGTACATTCTGTTCTGGGCTTTCCCACTACAGACAGTTGTTTTAAAAATTTTTCCAACCATTGGAAGAAAACATGAGTAATGATCATTTTGTCTGCAAAAAATAATCTGTGTTTTTTCTGGCACTTCATTTATTTCAGTAATAAAAGCGGGTCTTGTCCACCATTCATTAAACATGTACATGCATGTCATTTTTTCGGGAATTTCATCAAGTTCAAGTGCAATCTGTATTGGTGCATCAAGTGCCAGCCCCGTCATATCCCATGTGTCTTTGCGGGAAATATTTAATTTTAAGCTTCCGATTCTGCAGCCTTCTTGTTCCTCTTCAGTAAAGCAAATCTGGTAATTATCTTTGGTGCAAATTTCTCCTGTCGGAGACAAAGCAAAGTGTTGTTTTTCATTCAAACAATTAATCTGAATATTAGACTTCATACATCTCATAGTTATTCTTCCTATACCTGATAATTTCCGTGTCACTGTTTTGCAAATAATACACAGATGCCACTTTTATGATACATTTCAATAATATGCTCTAGATGTTCCCGTGTGCAGGAAAGATACTGTGCCTGGCAATCCAGGCACATATATTTCCTTGAAGCGATTCCGTAAAGCTTACGGTGCAGTGCAATCTCATCTGACTGTAAATTTTTCTGACATTTCATGCACAGATAATCACTCATTCCAATTCTCCTTCTGGAACTACTTTACATCGATAAACACTACATCCGTGTGACGGAACTGTCTTTGCAAATACTTCTTTCTGAATTCCAAGATCCTTATGATTAATACAGTCATAAAAATTCAAATTGCATCTGGAATTGAGAGAGAGTCCGATATCCCAAAAATCAACAGCACATTTTTCCGGAACATCTCCCATGTTGAAAAATGCAATTGCAAGGTCACCGTTGCTTAAGAATTTTACCAGAACATGCACTTCCGGACTATTAGACTCACAATGAACCTCATAAGACTGGCGGCATTCGATATCCTGATTGATTGCAATCAGATCCTCATTAAGCAGGATTGCTTTATCCTGTTCCGAAATTTTTCTGATATCACATCCGATCATTAATGGAGAATTCATCATTGCCCATAATGCAAAATGTGTCTGATATTCCTCTGTGCTGCATCCGCCAGCAGCAATATACTCATTGCCACCTGCTCCATGCATTCCTACAACCAGCATATCCATATCATTATGGCAATATGGTGCAGAGTATGGCATTTTATCTAACTGGGATAATGCAATATCTTTGATAGAGTTCCATGAATCATTGATATCTTCTGTAGACCGGAACAGATGCGCACCTGTAGATTTTATCCAGTTATAAACATCATAAAATCCCCATTCACAGGCTGAGAATACAATGTCACGACCGCAATTGGCAAGCGCAAGACCCATGCGACGATATAAGGTCTGTACATCCTGGCGCTGCGGTTTAAAGCAGTTGTCATATTTCAGAAAATCTACTCCCTACTCAGCAAATTGCTTTGCATCATCATATTCATGTTCAAAGCTTCCCGGATAATCTGCACAGGTTCTGGTTCCGCAGCAGCTATACATACCAAACTTAAAACCATTTGCATGAACATAATCAGCAACTGCTTTCATTCCGTGAGGAAATTTTTCAGGATCAGGTACCAGACGCCCATGATCACGCTGTTTCAGACTCCAGCAGTCATCAATTACAATGTACTCATAACCTGCTTTCTGGTAGCCCATTGCCTTCATCTGATCCACAATTTCAAAAATCAGCTCTTCATTAATATTTTCAGTAAATGTATTCCAGGAGTTCCATCCCATTGGTGGAACCGCACACATATTTTTTCGATTCATTTATAATTTTCCTCCTGAGGTCGCAATTCCTTCTACAAACTGTTTCTGGAAAATAAGATAGAGAATTAACATAGGCAAAACTGCCATTACCGCCCCTGCCATGATTTGCGGATAATTATTTGTAAACTGTCCCTGAATTTTTGATAAAGCTGCTGTCAATGTTGTTGCATCGGATTTCGGGCAGACGATCATTGGCCACATCAGGTCTTTATAAGCAAATAATGCAGTAAAGATACCAAGAGATACCAGAGAAGATCTGGTCAGCGGAAGCATAATATAAAAGAACTGTTTTGGTATGGAACAACCATCCAGTTCCGCTGCTTCTTCCAGGGATTTTGGCAGGCTTTGATAGCTTTGCTTGCAAAGATAAGTGCCGAATGCAGTGACAATACCAGGAAACAGCAGTGCGAACTTCGTATTCAGCATATGCATATTTGATACCATCAGATACTGTGGAATAATGAAAATCTGTCCAGGCACCATCATCTGAATCAGGATCAGAGAAAAGAAAAACTTTTTAAATGGAAAATGCAATCGCGCAAATGCATATCCTGCAAGTGTAGCAGTCATGCAGGCGCATACAACACGCAGAAAGATTGTGATCAGGGTATTTTTATAAAGTATCAGGAAATTGTAGGATTTCCATACTTCGGAAAAGTTTTCAAAATGCCATCCGTTGTGTGGGAAAATCAAAAACGGATTAATGGAGATTGCTTCACTTTTTGTTTTTAATGCGGTCAGTATCATCCATGCAAATGGAATCAGCATGATCAGTGAACCTGCAATCAAAATAATATGTATGATTAATGAAACGGTTCTTTTTTTTTCTGTCATATCTTTTTCTCCCCCTTATTCATAGAATACCCATTTTTTCTCAGATTTCTGAAGAATAATGGTCAATATTCCAATGATACCCATAGTGAAGATAACGATTGCTGCACCGTATCCACGGTTGGACTGCTCAAATGCGTATTCATAGAATAGATAGGTAATAGTTTTGACTGAAGGCCATGCACGGCTTGTCTGATCCATGATCATAAACGGAAGGTCGAAAAGCTGAAGTGCTCCAATTAGACCAGTCTGTAAAACGAAGAAGATCATTGGTGAAAGAAGCGGAACAGTGATATATCGGAATGCCCGGATACCAGTGCATCCGTCCATCTGTGCAGCTTCATAATAATCTTTTGGAATATCCTGAAGGCCTCCGAGGAAAAGAATCATATTATTTCCCAGAGCACCCCAGACACCAACGATAACTACAGAAAGCATTGCAATCTTGGGGTTTGTGATCCAGTTGATTTTTACATTCAGAAGGTGGTTTAAAAGACCATAATCCTGGTTATACATCCATTTCCATACCATGGCGATTGCAGCTGGCGCACAAACCATAGGAAGGAAAAATATCATACGATAGACGCTACGGAATTTCATTTTTCTGTTCAGAAATACTGCCAAGACAAGAGGAATGATTAATGTTAACGGAATGCTCAGCAGAGAATAACGGATAGAATTCCATAAACATTTAAAAACTTCCGGATCATGAAACAGCTTTGTATAGCTTTTTAAACCGATCCAGACATTACCGATACCAAAATCACCTGTCTTGCAGAAAGATTGATATGCAACCTGAATCATCGGATAGTAATTCAATATTAATAAACCGATGATTGTTGGCATAATAAACACAATTCCCTAAAATGCCTGTGATTTTTGACGACGTGTCATCTTTTTTTTCATATCAGACTCTTCCTTTCTAAAAAGCTTGGCAAGCGGATATTTGCAATCCGCTTCGCCACTTGCTCATAACGTGTCTTCTGAATATTATTCTTCAGAAATTGTTTCGTTCATTTCTTCCGCACACTTTTTCAGAATAGTTTCCATCTGATCTGGTTCATTCCATGCTTCTACAAGTGCATCCGATACATCAGATTCCCATGTTCCGGCACTCTTTGAATATGGACGAAAAACCAAAGTTCCTTTTTCTTCGATATCAATAAAAGGAGAGATATCCATTCCATCATAAGCATTTGCGAATTCACCGGAAACACCTTTATACGCAGCCATTGTTACGCCTAATTCAGCCTGCTTTTTCTGTCCTTCTTCAGAGCAGAATTCAGAAATCAAAGACCATGCAGCATCTGGATCCTTAGTCTGGGAATAGGCAGCCCATCCGAGTCCATTGTAGATAGAGCAACGTTCTTCTGATTCGCAGGTTCCATTTTCGTTTCTGTCAGTATATGGCAGCATAGCCCATGCATAATCAGATGCATGATCAGCAGTATAGAAGTTGTTTATACACCAGGATCCCTGACAGATCATACCAACAAGACCTGAAAGGAACATAGTGTCACCACCGGTAGATGCCATTGCGTCCTGAGAAGGGCAGGCTGGAAGAATTTTGTCGCCGACAAACTTCATAGCTTCGATGGTAGCATCTTCGTCATATCCTGATTTGGTTTTATCTGATGTAATAACTTCTCCACCATAAGAATAAATGATGTTGTACCAGGTATCCTGATTGTTACTTACATTACAGTAAGTTCCATATACTCCATCGTCAGCACCTTTATCTGTGATTTCCTGAGCAGCCTCTGCGAAGTCATCCCAGGTCCAGTCTTCGGACGGATATTCAACACCATATTTGTCAAAGATTGCTTTGTTATATACCACTGCGATAGTGTCATGATCTTTTGGAATCGCATAGTGAACTCCGTCTTTTGTATACAGTTCTGTGATTCCGTTAAAATAGTTGTCCATATTGATTGCGTCATCGCTTTCAATATAATCATTCAGATTCAGAAGAATATTGGAACCTTCAAATTTCAGTGCATTGTTAGAATGCATCCAGAAAACATCTGGCATTTCACCACCAGAGACACCAGCTTCCAGCATTGTCCAGTAGCTGTCCCATCCGAGTACATCAAATTCAACCTTATATCCATTTTCTACTCCCCATTCATCTGCAATCTGCTGAAGTCCGTCAAGCTGGTTGTTATCCCAAATTGCTACGGTAATGGTTTTTTCTGCAGCATTTACACAAACAGTCTGACTGCCAATTACAGTTGCTATCAGTAATAAGGTTGTGAGTTTTTTGTTCATAATATATTTTCCTTTCACTTTGAAATGTTTTTTTGTTATAAATGATACGTATCTTCAAGTTGAATTTATTATATATTATTATTTACATAACAATGACATAAAAAATCTAAAACATGCTATAATTCACATATAAGATTTTGATAAAATCATGTTAAAAACAGTATGGTTTTTTTTTGACTTTATATGTTAAAATCAGATATACTTTTTTGAATTTTATATGTCATAACCAACTATTTTCTCAATTGGATTTTTTGAATTTTTTCGAGTATCTGTTTATAAAAAATCAGGAAGGAGAGTTTCTATGGTAAATGTTAAATATATGAACAGTCAGGAATATCGTAGTCTGGAAGATTTAAGCCTTTCTTCTATGGAACTGGATCTGGTTCATATGGGAAAAGAACAATGCCTGCCATACCATGCCTGCTCCGCAACCAGAGAGGAATATATTATTCATTTTGTTATATCGGGAACTGGCTTTTATTCAGTGGAAGGTGTTACTTATTCTATTAGTCCGGGGCATATGTTTCTGATTTCTCCTGGTGTTCCAACAGTATATTGTGCGGATGTCAATGATCCATGGAGTTATATGTGGATTGGATTCAAGGGATTGCGTACAAACGCGATTTTAAAACAATGCGGATTTTCGAAAAATCGTCTTGTTTTACCCTCTCCAGACAAAGATAAACTTCATCAATGTTTTGATGAATTATTTGACCACGTTGTTCAGGATTATGCAGGAAGCCTGTTTCGAGAAGCTGCGCTTTTGAAGCTTATGGCATTACTTGTAAGTACTCATCAGGAATTTCTGAAGCAAGAACGCGTCCAGGATGATTATTTAGGAAAAAACCAGCATCTGGATGCTGCAATAGAATATATCAATACTCACTATATGAAAGATATTAGTGTTTCAGATATAGCAGAACACATTGGAATTTCTCAGGGGTATCTGAACCGTATTTTTAATGAGCGTGCAAACATGACAATCCGAAACTACTTACTGGAATTTCGGATGTACAAAGCGGCAAACCTTCTCGTAGGAACAAATTTATCTGTAAAGGAGATTGCTGACAATGTCGGATATACAGATCAGCTCGTCTTCTCAAAGGCGTTTAAACGACAGTTTGGATTAAGTCCTAAGAATTACCGCACATACCGGTATTCGCTTGAAAACCTTTGATAGAAGAATGGATTATGTCTTCAAATTCAATTCAGATTTTATTTCAAAACGTCATCTGGGAAAGTTGAGTTAATAATAATATTGTTTGCAATTTGGCATTCGAAAATAATATTGCATATTATGACGTTGAAAACAACATATACAAAAAAACGGGAGAAATCATATAAACAGATTTTCTCCCGTTTTTTATTTATTCAACTTCCCCCATCACCTTGTGGAAATGCTCTTTTATCTTTGAAAAACTCTCATCACTGAGATCATGCTCCAGCTTACACGCATCCTCTCTGGCCACCTCAGGATTCACCCCAAGACGCTCCAGCAAACTGCTAAGTACTCTGTGACGTTCATAAATATGGTTTGCAATCTCAGCCCCCTTATCCAGAAGAGTAACCGTACCATACCTGTCCATAGCAATATACCCATCTTCACGAAGCAGCTTCATGGCATGGCTTACACTGGGCTTGGAAACACCAAGCATGGTAGCAATATCAATAGACCGAACTGCGCTGCCCTGCTTCGATAGCATTAAAATTGCTTCCAGATAATCCTCCGCTGATTTTCTGATCTGCATTCAAATACCTCCCATATTATATATCCGGATATCAGATTCCCAACGCAATTTCCATCATCTTATTAAAGGATGTCTGTCTGGCTTCTGCTGAAATGGCCTCATCTCTGAAAATATGGTCAGAGATAGTCAGAATTCCCAGAGCCTGCTTTCCTGCTCTCGCTGCATTCATAAACAATGCTGCACACTCCATCTCCGCGCAGAGAACTCCCATTTTTCTCCATGCAGCAGATGAATCCGGATCATCACTGTAAAATACATCAGATGAAACTACAGATCCTACATGAACCGGAGTTCCCTGCTCTTTGGCAACCTCTACTGCTTTTGCCACCAATTCATAGCTTGCAGTAGGAGCAAAAGTTCCCGGCAGTTTGTACTGGCTTCCATAATTGGAATCTGTGCATGCACTCATGGCAATCACCACATCCATCACATTTACATCATCCTGCAGGGCGCCTGCAGAACCAATACGGATAATCTGCTCCACATCATAGAAATTGTACAGCTCATAGCTGTAAATACCCATAGACGGCATACCCATACCGCCTCCCATTACAGAAACCTGCTGTCCCTTATAAGTTCCAGTATATCCAAACATATTTCTTACGGTATTAAAGCACACCGGATTCTCCAGATAAGTTTCTGCAATATATTTCGCACGAAGAGGATCTCCCGGCATCAGAACCTTTTTTGCAATATCTCCTTTTTTTGCAGTATTGTGTGGTGTTGGAATAGACATAATATTTCCTCCTTTAGTTTATTTTTATCACATTATTTCTGGTCAACATACTAAGTACATTTTACCGCACTTTATCCAATCTTACAAACAAAATTTCAATGTCAATAAGCAACCTGCGCTTTTCCTTTTCCGCGCTCTAACAGAGCTTTCTGCAGTCGGACAGCTTCTTGCATCAGAGTTTTGGTATCTATTTTCAGCTTTCCGTTATATTTCAGAAATTCCCCGGCAACCATTGTATATTTTACATTCTGGCTGTTACTGCTGTAGAGAATAGCCGAAATCGGGCTGTAGAATGGAAAAGTATCCGGCTGATACAGATCCCAGATCACCAGATCTGCAGGAGCCCCTTCTTTCAGTCTGCCACTTCCAAAAGGAAACGCCTGATGGCTTGCCATAAGATGCTGCCATATTTCTGTTGCTGTATAAGCTGCTGAATTTCTCTCCTGATATTTTCCCATCAGGCCAAACAACCTTGCCTGTTCCACAGGATTTAACGTATTTGAACTTGCCGCTCCGTCTGTACCAAAACCATAATTCAATTGTTTATAATAATCGAAGAATCCACCCTTACCGGAAGCCAGCTTCATATACGTTTTGGGGCAGAAAGCAAACCAGGTATCATCCCGCAGGTATTTCAGATCCTCTTCCTCGATCCAAAGTCCATGACCGATCAGCACCTTACAGTCAAATCCCCCTGCTTCATAAAGAATTCCAAAAGGAGTCAGCCCTGTCTCTTCTCTGGCCTTCTCCACCTGCACATCCTCCTCTGATACATGGAGATGGATAGGCAGATTCAGTTCCTTTGCTGCATCAATGATTTCTTTCAGCGTAGGTGATGGGCAGGTATAATTGGCATGGGGTCCCATATGGAAAGAAATCCTGTCTGAATCGTTTCTGTGTTCCTGGATAAATGCTTTTACCTGTGCCAGACGCTCATGGAAATCCGGCGTCATCCCAAACAAGGTAGGCGCCAGGTCTCCCCTGATCCCTGTCTCCTTTACAGCCTTCAGCACCTGTTCTTCTCCAAAATAATGATCTGCAAAAACAGTTACCCCATTATTGATCATTTCTGCGATTCCCATCAGGGTTCCCACATAAATATCCTCATCTGTCATCTTGCTCTCATATGGCCATATCATTTCATTAAACCAGGCATCTGCCGTAACATCCTCAGCAATTCCCTTAAAGATATTCATGGCAGTATGGGTATGCAGATTTGCCAGTCCCGGACTGACATAATATTTACTGCAATCAATTGTCTCATCCGCATGAATGGATTCTGTGTCCTCTGCTGCAGGCAGAATTTTCAGGATTTTCCCTTCCTGCACATATACATTCTGATTCAAAATACAATTTGCTTCTTCATCCAAAAGCCCTGCATTTTTTAATAAAACTGTTTTCTCCATAATGAAATCATCCTTTCTATATTGCCAGTAAACCCAGATTGTGATAGCATATTCTCCGTAAGTCAGAAGAAAAATATTTTTAATTTTGACCACTTTAAAGGAGCTATCATGAAAAAAGTACTGATTATCGGATCTACTGTTGTAGATATTATTGTAAACCTTGTGGATTCTTTACCCAAAACAGGAGAGGACGTCCACATCCGCAGCCAACACATGTCCCTGGGAGGATGTGCCTATAATGTCTCGGACTCTGTCCGCCATTTCCAGGTTCCCTATATCCTCTTTTCCCCTGTAGGACAGGGAGTATACGGTCACTTTGTCAGGGAAGAGCTGAAGAAACGCGGGATTTCAAGCCCCATTCCATCCCCTGATGCGGAGAACGGATGCTGCTACTGTTTCGTAGAAAAAAGCGGGGAAAGAAGCTTTGTCTCCTACCATGGCGCGGAATATCTTTTTGAAAAAAGCTGGTTCGACCTGGTAGATGTGTCTGAAATCGATTCTGTATATATCTGCGGTCTGGAAATTGAAGAAAAAACCGGTATCAACATTGTTGAATTTCTAGAAAAAAATCCCCAGCTCACTGTATTCTTTGCCCCCGGTCCAAGACTTACAGTCATTGATCCCGCACTTACAGAACGAATCTATAAGCTCTCTCCTGTCCTCCACCTTAACGAAACAGAAGCCCTTGAGGTAAGCGGTGAAGCAAACATCAGCAAAGCAGGTGCTTATTTATACCGAAAAACCCACAATACTGTAATCATCACCCTGGGTGAGAAAGGCTGCTATTATTACAACGGAAAAAAAGAAGAGATCATTGCCCCCATTCCTGCCATCCAGGCAGATACCATCGGAGCCGGAGATTCCCACATCGGATCTGTGATCGCCTGTCTGAAAAAGGGAGACAGCATCCCGGTCGCCATATCCAAGGCCAACCGTGTTTCTTCTGCTGTGGTTGCCACATCTTCCGCACTTCTGCCGGATGAAGACTTCCGGAAGCTGAATATTTAGAGTTCAATACACATCAGGCAGAGTCCGCCATCCGCAGCTCTGCCTGTATTTTTTATAATCTATTATAACTGCAGATGCACCTGACAGTTATCTTCTATTTTCCACTGAGGCGTTCTTTTTTCTTCTTCTGTCCATAATAATAAACTCCCAAACCTACCAGAGTGGTAAGATATGGTACCATCAGGATAATCTCATAAGGCATCAGTGAAGTCAACTGCATAACATTTGCAACTGCCTGGGCAAGGCCAAAAAGTAAGGATACCAGGAAACCTCCAACAGGAGTATCACCACCCATACTGGATGCAGCCAGTGCAATAAAGCCTCGTCCACCGGACATGTCTTTGGTAAACATATTCATATAACCGCCGGAAAGATAAAAACCTCCCATAGAAGCCAGTACACCACTAATGATCAGCGCAATATACTTAATCTTTCTGGAACTGATTCCTACCGATTCCGCTGCATTTTTATTTTCTCCTACTGCCCGGATTGCCAGACCAAGAGGAGTCTTATACAAAAACAGATGAAGCAGGATCACAGCCAGAATCGCCAGCCAGGTCAGTACATTCTGCCCGGAAAGTACACTTCCAATAAAAGGAATCTTCTCAATCAGGGGCAGGGTAACCGTAGGTGCCGATACACTTCGGATTGAGGAAGAAACGCCTCTGTCTCCCGAAAAAGCAACCATGATCAGAACCGTACCTCCTGTTGCCGTCAGGTTAATAGCAATCGCTGCCAGGATTTCATCCGTCTTCAGATTCAGGATAAAGAATGCCAGGATCATACCAATCAAACCGCCAATAACCATTGTGATCAAAAGTCCCAGCCACGCACTATGGGTAAGGGATGAAAAGATTACCCCAAACAATGCAGAGAACAACATAATGCCCTCAAGTGCCATGTTACAGATACCGGATTTGGCTGCAATTGCAGATGCCAGTGTGGCAAACAGAATCGGAGTTGCAGATCTTAAAATCGTAGAAAAGAAATCCGGTGATAAAATTGCTTTCCACATACTTATGCCACCTCCTCATCTTTCAGTGCTGCCTTTGCCTCTTTGGCAATGATCTTATGTTTATACTTACTCAGGAATTGTTCTGCCACAACCAGAAGAATGATAATACCCTGGGTGATCTGTACAATTTCCAGTGTTACATCTGTTCTCCGGGCCATAATGGAAGCACCGGTACGCAGATAAGCAAGAAACAGCGCTGCAAAAGGTGTATACAGCGGATTTTTCTTTGCAAGGGTACAGATAATGATCGCATCCCATCCATATCCCAGAAGTGAAGTCCATGTAAATCTGCTGTAAATCGGGCTGAGCATTTCCACTCCACCGCCAAGACCTGCCACAAAACCACCAAGGATCTGAGAAAGTACAATAACCTTTACGATACTCACTCCTGAATATCTGGCAAATTCTTCATTCTCACCTGCCAGACGAAGTTCATATCCCATTTTGGTCCTGTACAGAAACAAATATCCAAGCACTGCCACTGCAATAGCAATGATAAAGCCCAGATGTACACGGGTTCCCTGAATCAGTACCGGAAGTTCAGATGCTTCGCTCAGCTTATAGGAAGCAGCACTTGCCTTTGGATCTCCGATTACATTGTTAAGCATATAGTTTCCAAAATACAGCGCAATGTAGTTGATCATCAGAGAGGAAACCATCTCGGATGCTGTAGTCGTAATCTTCATAATAGCAGGGATTACAGTAAATAAAGCACCTGCCAGACCAGCGCAGACCAGGGCTGCAAAAGGAGATACAAAGCCTGCAGTCACTTTAATGGCAATACAGGAAGCAATCAGACCTCCAATATGAAAAGCGCCCTCTCCAGCCAAGTTGATCTGGTTTGCAGAAAACATAATACATACACCGGTTCCCGTAAAGATCAGCGGAATCATAGATTCCACCACATTACCCATACTTCGCTTATTAGTCAGAGGACCAATAAGCAAATATTTAATAGCCTCCAGCGGCTGATCACTTACCATGAAGATAATTACAAAAGAGATGGCAAGCGCGATCAGAACTGACATGATCGTTCTGATAATATCAAATCTTTTTGCACTATTCATAAGTCACGCCCTCCAGTACATCATCATGCTTGATTCCCAGCATATGCTGTCCAAGCTCTTCCTCTGTCACTTTCTCCACATCTGTAAAGAAACCGGCAAATTTTCCTTTGTACATAACTGCCAGTCTGTCACTAAGAGAAAAGATCTCTGTAAGGTCTGCCGAAATCAGGATGACTGCACAGCCTGCATCGCGAAATTCCAGAAGTCTTTTACGGATAAAAGCAGCCGCACCCACATCAATACCACGGGTTGGCTGGTTTGCAATAATAATATCCGGTCCTGTAGAAAATTCTCTGGCAACAATTACTTTCTGAATATTTCCTCCGGAAAGCATACCCACATTCTGTTTTCTGGATTTACATTTCACCATATATTCTCTGATCAGCTCATCACTGCGCTTTTCAATTGCTTTTTTCTTTAAAAACAATCTACCGGAATAAGCTGTATCTTTGTACTGATTGGAAAACATGTTTTCCTGAATAGAAAGATTACCTGCACAGCCGGAAGTCATACGGTCTTCAGGAATATGGGCCAGCTTCAATGCCCTGATTCCTTCGATGGAAGTATTCGCAATATCCTCCCCCTTGATCTTTATCTCACCTTTGTATTTCTTGTTCAGACCGGTAAGGGTATCGATCAGTTCACTCTGTCCGTTTCCCTCCACACCGGCAATTCCCAGAATCTCTCCACCTTTTACATCAAAGGAAAGATCATCCACCTTCAACACACCCTGGGAATTATGCACAGTAAGATTACGGACTTTTACAAATATATCATCCGTAAGATGCTGTTCATTCTTATCAAATGTCAGAGATACCTCACGGCCAACCATCAGTCTGGACATTTCCTGTGTAGTAATATCCTTCACCTCATAGGTTCCCATGCTTCGTCCATTTCTCATAATAGTTGCACGGTCACAGATCTTTTTGATTTCATCAAGTTTATGAGAAATAAAAATAATCGTGTGTCCCTTATCCTTCAGTTTCATAAGCTGGACAAAAAGCTCATCTGTTTCCTGCGGAGTAAGCACTGCCGTAGGTTCATCCAGAATCAAAATTTCTGCTCCTCTGTAAAGAGCTTTCAGAATTTCTACCTTCTGCTTAATACCTACCGGGATTTCCTCCACCCTCTGATTAACATCAAGGTCAAAATTATACTCCTCTGCAATATCCCGGGCAGCCTTTACAGCTTTATCCATATCAATAAACAAGCCTTTCTTCGGCGCAACACCCAGAATAATATTTTGTGCCACTGTCAGAGAGGGTACCAGCATAAAATGCTGATGTACCATTCCAATCCCTTTACTGATAGCCTCCTGTGGAGATTTTATTGTTGTTTTCTGACCATTCAGAATAATATCACCCTGATCCGGTGCTTCCAGACCAAAAAGCACTTTCATCAATGTACTTTTTCCGGCACCGTTTTCTCCCAGAAGTGCATGGATCTCTCCTTTTCGGAGCTCAAGGGATACATCTTCATTGGCAACCACACCATTTCCATAAATCTTCATAATGTGGTTCATCTGTAAAACCGTCTGATTATCCAATCGACTCACCTCATCTCACATTAATGTTTATATTTCGGTTAAACACAGAGTGCGCATCATGCTTTACATGATGCGCACCTTTGCAATCCACATCTATACGGATGAACCGCTACTGTTCACTTTTTCTGTAGTAACGATCAGCCTACTTTTGCAGAATCGATGAGAGCCTTGATATCGTCCTCGCTCATTGCATCATCGCCAAGAGCTGTAGGAACTGTAATCTTTCCATCAATGATCTGCTGCTTCAGATCCTCAACCTTTGTACGGATCTCTTCCGGAACAACCTCTTTATAGTGATCATCCTCTACCAGCTCTACACCACCGTCAGAAAGTCCCAGATACTCCAGAGTACCATATGGAAGCTCACCATCCATATCCTCTTTAATAGCACGGATCAGGGAATTACCTACATTTTTCAGTGCAGATGTAGGAATATTAGCTGCGTAATCCGGCAGAACTGCTGCCTGGTCAGAGTCAACACCAAAAGCATATCTCTTTGCATCTACTGCTGCCTCAATCTGTCCAAGACCTGCACTTCCTGCTACGTTAAATCCAACGTCAGCACCATTCTGATACTGAGTAAGAGCCATATCTTTTCCTGCTGCAGAGTCATAGAAGTTTCCTACATATGCCAGAGCCACCTGTGTATCAGGATCCACATCCTTTGCACCCTGAATGTATCCAACCAGGAAGTCATTGATAACAGAGTTCTCCATACCACCCAGGAAACCAATGATCTTGTTGGATGGATCGATCATGTCCAGAGACTCATCTGTAGTCATCATAGCAGCCATAGCACCGATCAGATAAGATACCTCATTCTGTTTGTACATTACATTATATACATTCTCCTCTCCGCCTGTGCTGAAATCAAAGGCTTCATCAAAGAAGATAAACTTCTGATCCGGATAATCAGCTGCCGCATTGGTCAGCGCATCCAGCATCTGGTAAGTTCCACAGATAATTACATCGTAAGAACCATCATCACAGTAATCATACATGGTAGGCTCCCATTTTGCTTCATCAGCGGAAGTAGCACCCATCTGCTCAACCTTGAATGTAAACTTATCATCGCCCAGCTCTTCCTGAAGTGCTTCCAGACCTGCATTTGCAGAATCATAGAAAGATTTGTCACCCAGAGTTCCGTTCAGAAGCAGTGCTGCCTTATATGGTTCACCATCTTCCTTTGCCATAACCGGCACTGTTACCAGTCCTGTGGAAAGGATCATTGCTGCTGTAAGAGTTGCTGCTACTAATTTTTTCTTCATATTATAGTTCCTCCTTTTTCTCATACATGCCCGGTATTCTGCGCTCCAGCCCTGCAGATACTGTCTACGGTTTCCTGAACCAGTTCCTCCAGAGAGATTTCACGGTATTTACCTCTCATATAGGTCTCCAGCTTCTCAAAAGCCGGATGGAGCAGTTCAGAGGGAATAGACTGGATTCCCTGTTGGATTGCCAGAAGCGGCATAATCATTCCCGCATTGCAGTCTACATCAATACCGCACATAGTAATGATGTGAAGGGTTTCACGGAAATCACCGTTTCCATATATTAATGCAATGATCTCACAACAGGCATTGGGATATGCATGGATCCAGTTGTAGGTATGATATTTGTCCATACATGCCTTCAGTGCATCCTGCCAGCTGTCACAGCGCATACAACACTCATACGCATATGAGATCACTGAATAATATTCACTTTTTTTCGGGATCATATCAATAGAAGCTTTTACTACACTGTGAATATCTGTATTCACAAATGCAAGTGAGGTCATCACAGCATTGAAAACTTCTCCCAGAATTCCATTGTTTGCATGGGAAACTTCGCCATCCCGCCATGCAAGTCTCGCTGCCATATAAGGATTACCCGGTGCTGCCATTCCGCATATTCCGGCTCTCATCTGAGCACCGATCCATTCATTGAACGGATTGCAGTGGGTACCACTTTCCGGAGGGAAAATACCGCTTTTGATATTCCGAATAGCCAACTCCTCTGCTGACCAGCCACAGGGAATAAATCCTACCCACCTGAGTGCAATATCCTCTGCTGTAACTTCATATCCCTTCTCAGAAAAAGCATCCAGAAATGCCAGTTCAAAGGTAATATCATCATTGTAAGTATTTGGTTCCCGCAGATAACCTGTCACATCCCCAAATGCTTTCTGTAAATTCTCACTGGTATAGCCCTCCACCATGGTTCCCATAGCTCCGCCAACCAGCTGTGCCAACCACCCGGCACGGATCTTTTCTCTGAAATCTTCTGTAGAAGCATCAACCGCTATGGAATCCGGAAAGCTTACTTCCTTCTCATACTCCTCAAAAGAATGATAATATTTGTATTTCCAGTATTCTGAGTTTTCATCCTTTTGGGCATTCATCAGCTCTCTTCGTAAAAGCGCTGACAATTGATGGAGCTTCACAAAATCCCGCTCCTGATGTGCTGCAAGTCCCTGCTCCAGGAACCTGTATCCGGTCTCGCTGACCTGATAGCCCCTGTTCTCAAGTGCCTGAACAGCTGCCACCATAATCTTCTCCGGAGCCCCTGATCCCGGTACATTACTGCCCCAATCCAGGGACAGATTATCATCATAGAATTGAGATACGTCTACGTTATCCGTCCAGGTCTGCTCCTCCTCCGATCGTACCACCGGTCTGGCTTCACGAAAAATCTGTTGTGCTTTTTCCCAGGCTTTCATACCTTTCTCCTTTATCCATGACAGATACTGATCAGACATCAATGGCAAATAAGGCTCTGATCCTCTTCGTTTCTGTACATACAATTGTAATTCAGTTCTTTTATTGTACCTTATTTCAAATAAAATTTCCACCCATTTCTCTTAAAATATAAAAATAAAACAAATTCATTACCTGTTTTCCCATAATCTTCAAAATATTATATAGGTCCTGCCAAAAGAATTGTAAGAAAAACAGTTTTCCTGTATAATGTTGTGTGATAACAATTTGAGGAGGAATTTTTATGTACGCTTTGTTTACCCTTCTGGCCGGTGCCTGTCAGTCTGCCATGGGCAGCCTGAACCGCATGCTCACCGATTATGTGGGAATGTTTGGCATGAGCCTTGTGGTTCATGCAGTAGGCGGAATTTTACTTATTCTGTATATGAAACTATTTGTTCATGAGAAACTGAAAATCAGCGGAATGCCCTGGTATCTCTATTCTGCCGGTTTTTTTGGAATTTTTCTGGTTGTCACTTCCAGTTACTGTATCGGTGTTTTGGGTGTCTCGGTGGTAACCTGTCTTTCTGTAACCGGTCAATTGGTGATTTCTGCAGTGATCGATCATTTCGGATGGTTCGGTGTACCCAGAATTCCTTTTAACCTGAAACGTTTACCCTGCTTTGCACTGATCCTTGCAGGGCTGATCATTATCACTCTTTCATGAAAGGACATTAATCATGGCATTTATATTAACTCTCGCATTCGTAAACGGATGTGCCACCGTTATTTCCAAAATGATCAATTATCGGTGTACAAAATATCTTGGAACCAACAATGGTTCTCTGGTGAACTATGTGGTGGCTTCAGTCTTATCCTTTGTTTTACTGACAATATCCTCAAAATTTTCTATTAACCTATATTCTTTTAGCCAGGCTCCCTGGTGGGCCTATCTGGGCGGAGCCTTCGGGATCGTGGCATTTATTATTTCCATGATCACACTCTCTCATCTGAAAGTTATGGAATCCACCATTCTTTTACTGACAGGACAGCTTACTGCCGGAATTTTGTTTGACGCCTTTATGTTCCATAATATTAATCTGAAGAAGCTTCTGGGAATCCTTCTGGTAGCTGCCGGAATCATCTGGGATAACAAAATTTCCCATATGCCTGAAAAGTAATTCTCTTTCCTGACAAAAAAAGATTTTCGCATGGCAAAGGAGTACTTTACTCTTATTTTCTTTCCATGTGAAAATCTTTTTTATTCATTTTATGATGTTAGTTCAGCATTCTGCTGATATGCACAGTCTCTTCTATCGCTGCCTCCAGAATCTTCTCGCCATCCAATTCCTGGACATCAATTCCGTCTGCATACACACAATTATACTGATCAATCCCAAAAAACTGGCATAAAGCTTCCATATATCTGCTTCCAAGCTCCATATGGCTATCTGCCCATATACCTCCACGGGTAGTAAGGAACAGCATCCACTGGCCCTTACAGATTCCATGCATACCGGATTCATCGCACTTAAAGGTAATACCATCTGCCGAAATATTTTCAATGTAAACCTTCAGCACTGCCGGTATACTCAGATCCCAGAACGGCGCTGCCACAACAATTCCATCTGCTTCCCGGAACTGATTTCCATACCGAAATACAGGAGCTGTATAATCCCCTTTCATCAAAAGCTCATCCCTGGCCTTTAAGGTATCCGTTGTCCAATATTTTAAATCCATTTTGTTCAGATCCAGCACCTCAAACTTCCAGTCCGGATGCTGCACCTTCATAGTATCCAGGGCAGTCGTAAGTAATTTTCTGGTTCTGGATTCCTCCTGTCTGACACAGGCATCAATTACAAGAATCGTTTTTTCCATAATTATTTATCATCTCCTGTCAGTCTTAATACATCCCGGATTTCTTCCACATCCATATCCAGGATTATCGCCAGTTCCTCCACACTGAATTTAGATTTTTCATCCTCATCATCTTCTGTCAGTTCCCGCACTGCCGCTTCCAGCTTTTCTACTTTTGCCACCAGATAATCATCTTCGAATTTCTTCTGTGTCTGCTCCTCAATGGCCCGAAGGATTCCTGCGCGGATTCTTCCCAGAAGCCATTTTTCATCCTTGTGGTCATTCTCCTCGTCCAGAGCCATAAGCAGACTGACATTCGCTTCCTGGATCAGATCTGCCAGGAAAATCTCCTCACAATTTAATTCCGCTGCCATCTGTGCTGCTCTGGGCAGATATTTCTGAGAAAGCTCTGCTGCTGCCAGAGCATCTCCCTGATTCAACAGCCCGAAAAGCTCTTCTGTACTGCGCAGAACCTTTTTCTGTTCTTCCAGATTTTCCAGGTATTCCCTCAAATATTCTTCTTCCTCTGCAGTAAGCGGTACCTTTTTTTGCGTTTCCTCTGTTCCCGGTGTTTCCGGATCTGCAGGTTTCTGAAGGGCTTCTGCACCCTCAATGGAAATCCCCTGAAGCTTCAGGTACTGAAGAATTTTGATTAGCTGTGATTTGTCAAGATCCATATCTCCAAAGCATTCCTTTATCTGCTCCGGCTTCAGCGCCTTACCACTTTCCTCACCGAGCTTACAGATTTCTGCCAGTTTTTCCTGAAATTTATTTATATCCATATAGTCTTCTCCTTGCCAGATCGTTAATCAGATTTATTGCCCTTATCTTATCACGAATCATTTTTTCACACAAGCCACAGGATTTATATGATCCTGCAAATTTTACACAAATTTTTCATTAGCGCGCATGTGTATTTTACAAACCATTTTTATAATAAAGTACATAAAATGAAAAAAAGAAAAGAGGAATCATTATGTATCAGACATTATGGAATTCTATTAATAAACAGGTAAAAAACTCACATGCTGCTGCAACTTTTCTGGCTGTTTCACTTATAAGCTGGACAACCATCGGTCTTCTGACAGGCTTTTTGATCTGCATGATCGGCGGTATGTCCTTTGTTACAAAGGTAACTGTTGTCCTTTGCAGCGGCGGGTATACAGGATTGATCTTTGGTTTCTTTGGCGGTATTTTATATCTGTACCGGACAGAACCACGTCATTCAACTGACTCTGCCCCCTCACAGGTTCCCACTGTTTCCCAAATATCTCTCAACGCCAAGACAGCTGCCCGGTAATAAATCGGACAGCTGTTTTTTATCCAAGCGCTACATCCAGAATCATCATCAGAGAGAATCCTACTGCGAAGAAAAGAGTTCCTATGTTGGAGTGTTCTCCGACAGACATTTCAGGTATGAGCTCTTCTACCACTACATAGAGCATAGCTCCGGCAGCGAAGCTTAAAAGATATGGAAGTGCCGGGACAATGAGGCCGGCAGCCAGGATTGTGAGAACTGCACCGATAGGTTCTGCAATCCCGGACAGGACTCCACCTGCAAAGGCTTTGGTCTTTCCCATCCCTTCAGAACGCAGGGGCATGGAGATAATAGCTCCCTCAGGGAAGTTTTGAATAGCAATCCCGATAGAAAGGGCCATAGCTCCCATGATAGTAATCTGGGCGTGACCTGTCAAATAACCTGCGTATACAACTCCTACTGCCATTCCCTCCGGAATGTTATGCAGAGTTACTGCAATAACCAGCATGGTAGTTCTCTGAAGTTTGCTCTTCGGACCTTCTGCCTTGTTACTGTTCTGGTGAAGATGCGGGATCATGTGATCCAGCAAGAGCAAAAAAAGCACCCCTATCCAAAATCCCACTGCTGCCGGTACAAATGAAAGCTTCCCCAGTCCGGAAGACTGTTCAATTGCCGGGATCAGCAGACTCCATATGGAAGCCGCAACCATAACTCCTGCTGCAAAGCCGGTAAGTGCCCTTTGGATCTGTTCATTCAGATTCTTCTTCATGAAAAATACGCAGGCAGCTCCTGCAGAGGTTCCAAGAAAAGGAATCAGAATTCCATAGAATACATTTATATCCATTGATTTATTCCTCCTGTTTTATCTATATTCATATTTAAGAAATATGTTTTTTTGTTTAGCTTATGCTAACTCATGTAAGTATAACAAATTTTTCGCAAAATAAAAAGAGGATACAAAATTTTTTGTTATTTTGTATTCTCTGCATTAGATTGTGTTTGAAAAGACTTTCTGCAAAATATACTACAAAGTGAGACGTGCAGATTGCGGGAATGTTTTTCAAAACACGTTACATAGTGCAACAGAAATAAATATTCTCATGTAAACTGCATTTTGGATTAAATCCTGCGTGGCAGTAAGGGCAGCTGCCTTTTTTGTATTCCTGAAGTGTAAGTTTCCTGCCACAATTTCCGCATAAAACAGGATAAGCTTCTTCCGGTGTTGTTGCAACAAATAGATGATCTTCCAGTTCATCGTGGCAGGAATAACATGCGTAATATTTCCTGCATTTCGCGCAAAGCAATGCAGCTATGTCAAGCTGTGTGTGATAGTGTGTACACCGTCCTGCTTTATCAAGTCCGATTCCGTGGATCTTTATGTTTTCCTGTTTCACCTGCCCGTCTTCCGGCAGGCTATTCTTTATCCTGTTACTGTTATCAGCGGTTTCCTGCATTGTTGATTCCTTTTCTGATGGGAATTGCGATCAGAACTGCAAGAACTGTGATTACAATGTCCTTTGGAATAAATGCTGTTAAGGAGTATACTGCGATTGCCGGGATGCTCATGGAGCCTCCTACAAAGTGCCACTGCAGACCACCGATTGTCTCAACGATCAGAAGTCCGATCAGTGCAAACCCGATTGAAATTGCAAGGTTTTTTGTCTTGTTCTCTGTTTTCGGACGGATTCCGCAGAGCCAGGTCATGATCGGCCATGCCCAGATGTATCCTCCGGTAACTCCTACAATGCTGCTGATTCCACCTGAGAAGTTAGCAAAGATCGGAAGACCGATGGCTCCCAACAGAACGTAAACCAGTGTTGCTGTAGTTCCAAGTCCGGAACCAAGTACTGCTCCTACAAGCGCTACGCCAAATACCTGAATGGTAATCGGTACACCGGTAGGCATTGGCAGTGAAATCTGTGATATTACTGCAAGAACTGCTGCAAACATACCAACCAGTACCATTTCTCTGGTTGTAAATTTTCTCTCTGCAGCAGGGCTTTTTGCATATGACTGGCTCATAATAAGACTCTCCTCTTTCCCTGTTAATGATTGGTTTTGACTTTCTTTTTATATCATAAGCGGGGAAGATTGTCAACCTATTTCTCTGTAGTTGGTTTACATTTGTGTTAAGTCGTATATAGTGTTGCTATTTCACCACTATCTATAAATTATAACATATTATACATCAACTGCAATACAGGTATTTCCACAACAGTTACAAAAAGATGGTGAACCGGACTGAATTCAATCTGAGAAGCGCTGTCATCGTAACTGAATACAACTTTTCCACTGGCCTGGTCTTCTTTATCCTGTTCTGTTAATTCGTAATCATCCGATACCACTTTATTTATATAATGTACATAATACAGATTTGTTCCATTTACAGTGGCAATAATATCACCTGACGGAATAAGTTTTGAGTCATATTTCTGCTGTTCAAACGATACAACATCTCCATTCTTCTGATAATCAAAGGACACAGATTTAAACTTCTCAATTACATTTGCATTGTCGTCCTTAAAACTGTTTTTTATAATATTACCCTTTTTAAAGCAGTACCCGTTCTCAAATGCATCAATCAATACCGGTCTATACTCAATATCCTTTGTAACCTGTTCTACCGTTGGAAGAGATGTATAATCAGCACGTGATGCTGACGAACCTGTCCACATTGAAATCTTTCCTGTTTCCGTTACAGCAGTAACTCCAATTGTAAGTGTTGCAGCTATCAACAAAGGTAATATTTTCTTTTTTGATCTCATAGTCGTTTGCTTCATCTATTGAATTTTTTTCTCTGTTCCTGAGACGTTGCAAAAGCTCTTCTTCATCTGTCATATCAACCCTACTTTCTTTTTAATACTTTAAAAAATTAAAAGCTTTTAACCTTTACATTCTTATATATCCTGTCAAAGAGCAAAAAGTTTCATTTTTTAATAAAAAAAGTATACAGAACTCGTGTTAAATTCTGTACACTCTCAATAAACTGTTCCTTTTCTATATCCTGAAAACGGCTTCAAAATTTTTCTACAGTATATTTTTATTCTCTACAGCATATAATAATGCGGAATAATATCTTCATAATGTCCATCCGGCATTCTGAATCCCTGGGGAATTACGCCAAGTCTGGTAAAACCGATTCTTTCATATAAATGTAATGCATGGGTGTTATTTGCAACCACTGCATTGAACTGCATAATACGGAAGCCTTTTACTTTCGCCTGTGCGAGGCAGTCAAGAACCAGTTTCTCGCCGATGTGTTCACCACGGACTTCTCTTCTTACCGCATAGCTGGCATTACAGATATGGCCGCATCTTCCTACATTGTTCGGGTGCAAGATATAGAGACCGACAATTTCATTATTGTCAGTATTTACTGCGATTCCTGTATAGGTCTGTTCTTTGAAAAAAGCATCTCCTGTTTCTTCTGTCAGGTTCTCTTCCTGCGGAAATGCTATACCATCCTCTACTACCTGATTCCATATTGTAATAGCTGCTGTTACGTCTTTTGTCTGATACTCTCTGATTACAATACCCATTCTTCTGTCCTCCATTTTCCATATCATACCGTTAACTACCAGTTTTCTGTTTCTTTACACACATCTACCCACTGCTTATTGCTTTTCGCAATTGAAACATGGGACTTACTTGATTCAATTAAAATCCCAGAATCCAGTCCCTGTTTCAGGATCATATTTGCGGCGGATAGTTCCGCCTGTTACCGGATGAAGTTCGATTTCTGCAGTATACAGTACAGTAATTGATTTCATATGACCTGCTGCCATGCAATGTCGTTCACCATCTTTATAAGAAAAGACTGCATGGGTATGATGGTAACAAGTATTATTTTCACCTGTGACCACGTTACCGTTTAAAGATACCAACTCAAGCATTCCGGAAATGCGCTGTTCTTCGAAGCTGCCTGTCTCTGGGATAAAGGTCTGAATTTCTGCATCCTTGCATCCTCCGATCCCTGAAAAAGTGGCTGATCTGATATTTTCTTTTTTACATATTTCGAGGATTGTACTGATGATCTCGTCATTACGATCCATTCTTATGTAATAGCATTCGCCGAATTTTCTGTAATCCATTTTTTATCTCCATTTAAGTTATTGCTTTTGGATAAATATTGCTTAACAGAAATATTATATTCCTGTTTCCTGTTGATAACAATCCCTATCATTCTGTTTCTGTCATTTAAAGAAGTGTACGTTACTGTGAACGGAGTAAACAGTAACAAGTGTGCAATTTTAACATCTTCCACAGTTCCTGCACGGGTTACATCTGGCTTTTTTTATGTGCGGATACCATTCATGGATTTCCGGTAATGGATCGCCTTTTTTCCATTCTTTTACACTATAGTGATCCGTAAAAAACACTTTTTCCCCAAAGTATTCTATTTCCAGTGGATAAATTGTAATTTTTTCAGGATTCATACAGCTTTGACAGATTCTCGGGGACAATATCTGATCTCCAAATGATACTGCCTGATTCATAGTGATAATCTGCACATGATTTTCACTGATATATTCTATTTTCTGTTCTGCTGCACATGTGTATGCTGAGGGAATTTTCACTTTGTTGATCGTAAATATCCCCGCAGGAGTTTTTACTGTTTTCATTAATTTTCCACCTTTTATATTCACTATGTTCAAAGAAGATAAAGATGAGTGAAGAAAAAACAAGTTCTTTGTATTTGTCCATAATGTCATCCGGCATTCTGAATCCCTGGGGAATCACGCCAAGTCTGGTAAAACCGATTCTTTCATATAAATGTAATGCATGGGTGTTACCATGAACGACCAGTTTTCTGTTTCTTTACACACATCCACCCATCCGTTTGCCTCTGCTGCCTCTGTTACTGTGGCAGTGGATGCTTCCAGTTCGATCACATGGTCAAGAAAGCCTTTCTCTTCCAGATATTTTTCTGCTTTTTCCAAAGACATTTTTCATTTCCTCCTGAGTTATATCTTATCTGTGTCCCAGCTCCCAGAATGCCACTGCACTTGCTGCTGCCACATTCAATGAATCTACTCCGTGGGACATTGGTATCTTTACTGTATAATCGCAGTCTGCGATGGTCTGTGATGCAAGGCCGTCACCTTCAGTTCCGAGAATGACTGCCAGTTTTTCTTCTGAACGAAGTGCTTTGTCATCAATTCCTACAGAATCGTCACGCAGAGCCATTGCAGCTGTTTTGAATCCCAAATTTTTCAGACTCTGCATCCCATCCTGTGGCCATACAGTTTTTTTATCAAAATATGTCCAGGGAATCTGGAATACAGTTCCCATGCTGACTCTGGCTGCACGTCGGTAAAGCGGGTCACTGCATCCACTGGTCAGAAATACTGCATCCATATGGAGAGCTGACGCTGAACGGAAAATAGCTCCAATATTTGTAGGATTTACAACATTTTCAAGAACTGCTATGCGGCTGGCATTTCTGCAGATTTCCTCTACAGATGGCAGTGGATTTCTGCGCATTGCACATAGCATTCCGCGTGTAAGGGCAAATCCGGTCAGCTTGACCAGAAGTTCATATTCCGCAGTATATACCGGCACATCCGGATATTGTTTCAGAATTTCCCGCGCCTCTCCCTCCAGATCTTTATGCTCCACCAGGAAAGAGATTGGCTGATATCCTGCATTCAGGGCACGTTCAATTACTTTCGGACTCTCCGCAATGAAAATTCCCGGTTCCGGTTCATAGTATCTTAAAAGCTGCACCTCAGATGTTCTGGCATATACATCCAGTTCCGGCGCAGCGAAATCTTTTATTTCGTTAAACATAAAAATAAAACCTCCAAACTGAGTAATCTTATCTTACATCAGTTTGGAGGTTTATACAAGAATTCCTTTTCAACAGTGTTGTTCGATTGTTACTGTGAACGGAGTGAACAGTAACGTTTGATTCTTTTTCTTCTGTCTTTATATGACAGAAACAGAATCGTCAGAAACGTAACTGTCTCCGCTGCAAGAAGAGAGATCCAGATTCCATTTAATCCAAATAATTTCGCAAGTATAACTGCGCAGATAACAATAGCAACAATTCCTCTCAGGAATGATCCCACAATCGCGATTTTCGGTTCATCTACTGCTGAGAAATATGCCACCAGTACAATATTGATTCCTGCCACTATAAATCCAAGGAAATACAGACGCAGTCCTGTATGTGCATAATTCAACAACTGAACATTGTTTTCACTGTTAAAAATGCTAATCAGCGGGTCAGTTGCTGTCCAGATGATCAATTGGATCAGGGCTTCTACTGCAAGGCATACGAGCAGGCTCCATTTCAGAAGTTTTTTTACCTGAGTGGGCTGACCTTTTCCGTAGCTTTCACTGATCAGAGGCTGTGCTCCCTGGGCCAGACCGTTGAAAATTGCAAATGCCACGATAGAAAGGTTTGCCACAACTCCATAGGCTGCTACACCTACATTTCCTGCGATTCCCAAGATCAGGAAGTTAAATACAATAGCGATCACACCGGAAGACAGTTCACCGACAAATGCGGAAACTCCCAGCTGACAGCAGGAAATCAGGTGCCTGAATGACGGTTTTTTCCAATGGAATTCTACATGGTTTCTGTTGCTTCTGTAGTGTATGGTACAGACACTCATTGTTACGATCGGACAGATTGCAGTAGCCAGTCCTGCTCCGGAAAATCCCAGGCCGACAGGGAACATGAATATGTAATCAAATACAATGTTAAAAATACTTCCGCTGATGGAACCGATCATTGCAATAGAAGGCGCTCCATCATTTCTGGCAAATGCAGTACATGTATAGTTTGACATGAAGAATGGTGTTGCAATCAGAATAATTCTCATGTAGTTTCGTCCAAGTCCGATCAATCCGGCATCTGCCCCCAGCAAAGCCAATGCCTTGTCTGGAATGAAGATTCCGATCAGCATAAATGGAACTGCAGCCAGTATGCTCCAGGTTACTGACTGTACGAAATAATGATCTGTATTTTCTCCTTTTGCCCTGCTTATGGCATACCTGGTAGCGGAACCAATCCCAATCATAGCCCCAATCGCATAGATTAGCCCATAAACCGGCAGGATCAGGTTCAGGATTGCCAGCCCATCAGCACCGGAATATACAGAGATAAAGAAAGTATCTGCCAGAACATAAACAGAAATCCCGATCATTCCGGCAACACTCTGGGTTACATATTTAGTAAATCTTTTCAGCATAATTCTTTTCTCCTTCCGTAAAGGCTTGCCTTCTATTATATCTGTATTTTAAGAAATAGCAATCAAAAACTCCTCTCAGGCAGCTATGCATAATAATTTCAGCAACATGCTGATTATAGCAGGTATCGATAAATTTATATCATTCTGATGAAATATTATATTTCATTTTTCACGTTAATAATATAAAATTATCAATGTAAAAAATATCAGGGCATATTCGAATAATCATTTCTAAACTTTTTCAAATATGCTCCGGAAAGGAACTTTTATACTAATGAAAACCAAGATTCAGGATATGACCTCCGGTTCACCGGGACGGTTGATCATTCTTTTTGCAATTCCCCTGATGCTGGGAAATATCTGTCAGCAGCTTTATACAATGGTGGATACCATGGTTGTTGGCCAGGTTGCAGGTGTGGAGGCTCTTGCCGCACTGGGTGCTGTTGACTTTCTGATGTGGGTTGTCACAGGAATATCCACAGGACTCACTCAGGGATTTTCTATTCAACTCTCCCAATATTATGGGGCAAAGGATTTCGAAAATCTGCGTAAATCTCTGGCTCATAGTTACCGACTGACCGCATTCATCGCAGCCGGAGTATTGATTCTCAGCCAGTCATTTGCTTCGCTGGTATTAACAGGGCTGCATACACCTTCCAATATTATCGGAATGTCTCTGTTATATCTGCGCATCATTTTCTGCGGAATCCCCGCCACAGCAGCCTATAATATGTTTGGCTCTGCCCTAAGGGCTATGGGAAACAGTAAAACACCGCTGACTGCAATGATCATCGCATCTGTGCTGAATGTCTCACTGGACATCCTTTTTGTGGCAGGCTTCAGATGGGGTGTGGCAGGAGCAGCAATCGCAACTGTGATTGCACAGAGCTTCTCCGCTGTTTACTGTTTCCTGATTTTACGCAGAATTGATATCGTTCATCTGACCAGAGCAGATTTTATGCCTGCCTCCGGTATGAATGCCCGCCTGATGAAGCTTGGTATTCCTGTTGTATTTCAGAATATCATCATCGGTGTGGGCGGTCTGGTAGTCCAGTATGTGATCAATGGCTACGGTTTCCTTTTTGTAGCAGGATTTACAGCTACAAACAAGCTTTATGGTCTGCTGGAAATGGCTGCTATTTCCTATGGATATGCCATCGTTACCTATGTGGGTCAGAATCTGGGAGCCGGAAAGATTGACAGGATCAGAAAAGGCGTCCGCAGCAGTATGATGCTTTCCCTGCTTACCTCACTGATCATTTCTGCTGCCATGTTTTTATTTGGAAAAAATATTCTCTCACTTTTCATCTCAGGTGAACCACAGCAGACGCAGCAGGTACTGGCAATTGCTTTTAAATACCTTTCTATTATGGCTGCCATGCTTTGGGTTTTGTACTTCCTGTACGTGTACAGATCTGCACTTCAGGGGCTGGGAGATACCTTAATGCCTATGGTAAGTGGTATGGCTGAATTTGTCATGCGTATCAGTGCTGCACTGATCCTTCCCCATTTCATCGGACAAGACGGTATTTTCTTTGCAGAGATTGCAGCATGGAGCGGAGCCACTGTGATCTTATGCATCAGCTATTATGTACGGATGCATAAATATCATTAAAACAAAACAGGCACATAGTCCCGGATATCCGGTATATGTGCCTGTTTTTTGATCAGTCGATTCTTAGGATAGCGTTCAGGATTCTTCTTGCGCTAAGACGGATTTCTTCTTCAGTAATAAAACCTTTTTCGTAACCTTCTTTAGGCCTTGTTAAAGTTCTTCCCTTAAAAATGCAAAAGGTTCTTCATCCTGAAGGAAATGCATAAGCTGGTATGCACACATGATCGCTACATTTTCCTCACGCAGAATCCTCTTTACTTCTTCTCTGTCAGCAAGCACAACTTCGATTTCTTCGGAATCCTCCTGTGCCGCTTTACTGATCTCGCCTTCCGCGTAACCGTAAACAGTTGCGCAGGATTCATCTGTCATGCCAACCGTTGTGAAATAAGGTTTCTCAAATGCAGGATCTACTTTCAGAGGTGTGAATTTCAATCCTGTTTCCTCGTACATTTCTCTTACCGCACCCTCATGAAATTCTTCGTTTGGTTCTACCAGACCTGCCGGAAATTCGTAGATATATCCGCCGATTGCGTATCTGTACTGACGTACCAATACAACTCTGTCTTTTTTTTCTCCGTAAAGACTGTAAATGATCACGCCATCAGGAGTGTTTTTACCTGTTTTTATCTTTAATTCGTTAATAGTTTTCGCACGTGATGCCACGAAATATGACACAGGAGTGTTGTGGATGCTTGTTGCATTTAAATGATACAAATTCAAAAATTTACAGTCTGTCAGTTTCTCGATATTGTGTATCTGTCCCATAATGGATACTTCCTTTCGTTTTTTAATATTATCTGTGGATTAATTACTGCTAATTTTCTGATTTCCTCAATAACTTCCTGCCGGATACCAGTATCATTCATTTCATAAACCTCACATTTTGATGTTTATACTTTTCCTTATCTTACCATATTATCCTATCTTTTTTAAGCCTGTCAGATAATTTCTGCAATTATTTTTTTACTCGCATATAACAAAAGAGTATCCTTCCGTTCATATGGAAAGATACTCTTTTATGCGGATAACAGGACTTGAACCTGCACGGGATGCCCACTGGTACCTAAAACCAGCGCGTCTGCCAATTCCGCCATATCCGCCTGTTATAAAAACAGCGGAAACCTTATAAAAGATTTCCGCTTGTTTAATGAAGCATCGGGGATTCGAACCCCGGACAACTTGATTAAAAGTCAAGTGCTCTACCGACTGAGCTAATGCTCCATATAAAAGACTGGGCTAGCTGGATTCGAACCAGCGAATGCAGCAGTCAAAGTGCTGTGCCTTACCGCTTGGCGATAGCCCAAAGGCAAAGGGTGGATACAGGGATTCGAACCCTGGGCCTCCAGAGCCACAATCTGGCGCGCTAACCAACTGCGCTATACCCACCACAGCGTGCCTGAAGGGATTCGAACCCCCGACCCACGGCTTAGAAGGCCGTTGCTCTATCCAGCTGAGCTACAGACACATCTCCCTGTTACATACAGAGAAGCGGGTGATGGGAATCGAACCCACGTATCTAGCTTGGAAGGCTAGTGTTCTACCATTGAACTACACCCGCATTTCGCTGAAACGGTAATGTTGTTGTTTACAGCAGTCGGGGTGACAGGATTCGAACCTGCGGCCTCCTGGTCCCAAACCAGGCGCTCTAGCCAAACTGAGCCACACCCCGCTGTTTCTTTATTTATTTTTGCTTCGTTGTCCGACGCAAGACATATTATATGTTAATCAGTGTCAAATGTCAACACCTTTTTTTCAATTTTTACAATTTTTTTTAAAAATTAAATTTTCAAAGGTATAAGGCAGGATGAAAACCCAGTAAAATCAAGGGTTTGCAGACTTTCCCGGTTAATCCCAATCCCGCCTTTTTTTCTATATTTTTTCTATATTTTCTTCTTTTTCTATTTTGATTATAAATTTTTTAAGCAAAATATATTGTTTGATTTATTTGCTACATTTGATCAAAATAAATCTATTTTTACAGATACCGGATTTCTGCCTGCAGATCCTTCCCCTCTTCTGCCTCCATCACAGCATAACTGAATTTACGCCCTCTCTGTCTGGGAAAGGTCAGGCTGCCCGGATTAATCACCAGGATTCCCTCCTGCATCTCAATTTCCGGATAATGTGTATGTCCAAACAGCACTGCCTCACAGCCTCTGGCTCTGGCAGCTTCTACAATGCCATCTGTTCCGCCTGAAACCCCATAAGTATGTCCATGGGTCACCAGAATCTTTTTTCCTGCAAGATCAATAATTTCTTCCCTTGGAAGGTCCGAAAAGAAATCATTATTTCCTGATACAATACAGCAGGGGCAGTCCACAAGAGCTTCAATAAAAATCTCGCGGCCTTCCACATCTCCACAATGAATCAGGTAATCAAAGGGTTCCTCCCTGTATACAGCTTTTTCCAGGTTCTCGTCCCTTCCATGAGTATCACTGACGATCAATATTTTCATCTGCATCTTCCTTTATTTTGTGAATGTCTTATTTTAATACGTCCCTGATCGCACGAAGGGCTTTCCCCCTGTGACTGATCTTATTTTTTTCCTCCATAGAAAGTTCTGCAGAGGTACATCCATATTCCGGCAGATAAAATATAGGATCATATCCAAAACCATTCTCTCCCTTTTCTTCGTACCCGATACGGCCTTCCATTGTCTCTCTTACTGTTTTCACAGTTCCGTCCGGAAATGCTGCCGCAACTGCACAGACAAATCTTGCAGTACGCTTTTCGTCCGGTACTCCTTCCAGACGCTGGATCAGATTTCCATTTTTGATACGGTAGGAAGTATCTTCTCCCATATAACGGGCAGAATAGATTCCCGGTTCCTTATTCAAATAATCAATTTCCAGGCCTGAATCGTCTGCCAGCGTAATCTCACCTGTCATTTCACAGATTGTTTTCGCTTTGATCTCTGCATTTTCTTCAAAGGAATTTCCATCTTCTACAATATCTGCATGGATTCCCGCTTCTTTCATGGAAACAACCTCCACATCCATATCTGCCAGAATTTCCCGGATTTCCTTCATCTTATTCTGATTTCCTGTTGCAAAAATTATTTTTTTCATTTTCTGATACCCTCATCTATTGCGTTTTCATGTTTAGTTCTTCTTTTTCGGCGGACGTGGACCCAGAAACTGATAATAATAGGTTTTCAACATACCATTATAAATCTTTCTGTTTTTATCTGCCTTCCTGCCAATATCATTTTCTGCTTTATCATAAGATGTGATCAGATACATAGACCACTTATCCAGACGCTGATAGCTCTCCCCGATCTCCCGATAAAGCCGGGACAGATTTTCCTTTTCCTCCAGACGTTCACCATAGGGTGGGTTCGTGATAATAAAACCATAGGGCTTCGGATGTCGAAGTTCTTTCACCGGACGCTGCTGAAAATGAATCAGCTTGTCTACTCCTGCCATTTGGGCATTAGCTCTGGCAGCCTTTAGAGCTTCCGGATCAATATCATATCCCTGAATATCTGTTTCAATGTTAAGATTTACTCTGTCCTGAGCCTCTTCCAGCGCATCATACCAGCACTTTCTTGGAACCAGATGCTTCCAGTCCTCGGCCAGAAATGAACGATGCATACCAGGTGCAATATCTGCAGCGATCATTGCAGCCTCTATTGGAAAAGTACCGCTTCCACAGAAAGGATCTACCAGAATTCTGTCTTTGTTCCACGGTGTCAGCATGATCAAAGCAGACGCCAACGTTTCTGTAATAGGCGCTTTCACTGTCATTTTCCGGTAACCTCTCTTGTGAAGGGAAATGCCCGAGGTATCAATACCAATGGTCGCTACATCCTTCATAAAGGCTACACGGATGGGAAAACTGGCTCCTTCCTCCTCAAACCAGGATACCTTATATACCCCCTTCAGACGTTCCACAATCGCCTTTTTCATAATAGACTGGATATCTGAGGGACTAAACAGCTTACTTTTTACAGAATTCGCTTTTGCCACCCAGAATTTACCATCTCTGGGAATATAATTTTCCCAGGGCAGAGCCTTGGTTTTCTCAAACAGCTCGTCAAAGGTCTGCGCTTTTACCTCCGCCACCTTCAACAGGATTCTCTCCGTAGAACGCAGAAACATATTTGCATCTGCAATTCCCTGGGCATCTGCCTGAAAAGTCACCTTACCATCTTCCACTTTGGTGATCTCATAACCAAGATCAAGAATTTCCCGCTTCAGCACAGCCTCCATCCCAAAATGGCAGGGTGCGATCAGTTCAAATTTATCCATTCTTTATCCTTTCATTTTTCATATATCTGTCAGTATGATTATAAATTTATTTGCTTTACAATATTGCCTTCAAAATCTCTGATTAAAAATACTCCGTTTTCATAAATCCCATAAGTAGGTGGATTTCCCTCCTTAGGAATAGACACAGATCCCGGATTTAACAATATATATCCTTCCTTTTGCTCAGCACGGAGGACATGGGTGTGTCCATGAATCAGGATATCCCCATCCTGAACAGGGGGCAAATTATTTTCATTATAAATATGCCCATGTGTAGCATAAAAAGTTCTGCCATCCAGATTGAGAATACAGTAATCCGCCATCACCGGAAACTGCAACACCATCTGATCTACCTCTGCTTCACAATTTCCTCGAACTGCGTAGATTTCTCTTTTCAAAGCATTCAACATAGAGATCACTTCCTTAGGTGCATAATCTTTCGGAAGATCATTTCTTGGTCCATGGTAAAGCAGATCGCCCAGCAAAACCAGGCGTTCTGCCTTTTCCTCTCTATAAGCATCCAGCATCTTTCTGCAGTAATATGCAGATCCATGAACATCTGATGCAAACATATATTTCATAATTTCATTTCTCCTCTTTGTTTCGTTGTTACTGTTTAATTCTTTCACAGTTACCTTTTTCTTTCTAATTCATTACATTACCATGGTCAGGAAGAAATTACAAGATTTCTTCCCCGATAAGCCCGAAAACCTCCGATCACAGACCTGGTCATATAGCCTTTTTTTGCCAGTTGTCTGGCTAACATAAGACTTGCCCCACCTCTGTCACAATAAAGTACCAGAACCTTTTTTTCAGGTAATTTTCTATATTCATCGAATTTTCCGTATGGTATATTCACTGCCCCTTTTACATGACCTTCTGCATATTCTTTCTCATCTCTGAGATCTATGATCAGTGAATCCTTCCGGTCCACATAATAATCCAGCATTTTTGCAGAAATAGTTTCCAGAGGAAACATAGCTGACTCCTTTTTATTTATAGTATATGCATAGTTTCAGAATTGAGAAACCAGCCTATTACATAGAGAACACCCCGGTAGGGGAGCTACCGGGGTGTTCAAGGGGAGTATAAATAATTAAATAAGGGGTTATGTAAAAAAAATTTTTGAAGGGTAAATTCTTTTTACAAGTACGATTATAATATAGCTTGTTGAAAAAATCAACATATTTTAATGAATATTCCCCGAGGTTTTTGGAATAATAACAATTGTCATTCAGAAACACCGGGATTTTTATAAAAAATACTCAATTCCGGTTAATAAACCACATTAGGAGGAATTAAAATGGCAAAAAATTACGATTCTACAACCAAAAACAGCAAAAATTATGAGGGCACTTCCAGTAAATACAGTTCCGAAAGCAGAACAAACCAGTCCTCTGACCACACTAACAACAGCGAATCAAACTGTCATAACAGCAAAAACAGTAATAAAATGAATCATAAGGACTCCCAGTCTTACAAATCCGAAGAAACCTCCAGATACTAAAATCTGCTCAAAAATCCCCCTGAAGTCTTTCCGCGACCCTTCAGGGGGATTTTTATCAGGCTTTCTCTTCCAGATATTCCAGACATTCATTCACACTTTTGATACCCAGTTCCTTGCGTACTTTATCCTGAATTTCCACCAGACATTCCAGAAGAATCGGATTAAACACTCCGCATTCTCCATTTAAGATCATCTCCATTGCCTTTTCATGAGAATATGCTTTCTTATATACCCGGTCGCTTACCAGGGCATCATACACATCTGCCAGTGATACCACCTGGGCAGATATGGGGATTTCTTCTCCTTTCAAGCCATCCGGATATCCTTTTCCATCATAACGTTCATGGTGCCAGCGACAGATTTCATAGGCATATTTCATCATCTCTTCATCATGATACATTTCCAGACTATCCAGCATCTGGGCACCTATGAGCGTGTGCTGTTTCATAATTTCAAATTCTTCCTTTGTAAGCTTTCCGGATTTATTCAGAATTTTTTCATCAATTCCGATCTTACCGATATCATGAAGCGCAGAAGCTGTGGCAATCATATACTGCTGAGACCAGGAAAGATTATAATTCTCTGATTTCCGCATCAGTTTCTCCAGCAAAAGCTGAGTCAGAATATTGATATGAAGCACATGAAGCCCGCTTTCACCATTTCGAAACTCTACAATCTGGCTGAGAATCCCGGTCATCATACGGTTATTTTTCTCTTTTTCATAAATCTGATCTGTTACCAGATGGATCAGACGCCTTTGCTTGGCATAAAGCTTGATCATATTGATAACCCGCTGATATACCACCTTGGTATCAAATGGTCTGCTTATGTAATCTGAAGCCCCCAGTTCATAGGCACGACGGATATAGCTCTCCGATCCTTCACTGGAAATCATAATCACCGGTATATCCTCGATCCATTTATCTCTGTTCATATAGGCAAGTACTTCAAATCCATCCATTTTGGGCATAATAATGTCCAGCAGAACCAATGAGATTTCAGTTCCATACTGCTCCAGCATCTCCAGGGCCTCATTTCCATCACAGGCTTCCAGGATCCGGTATTCTTTTCCCAGAATTTCCTTGAGTATCTCGCGGTTCATTTCAGAATCATCAACGACCAGAAGCTGAGGCAGATTTCTTTTTTCCATCTCATCTGTATTTTGCTTCAGATCCCAACGGGTCACTACTGTATTTTTATGCCCCTTGGCCATATACATAAGTCTGTCTGCTTTGGTGATTGCTTCCTCCATCCTGCCGTGGGTAAACATAGCTCCACCAATGCTCACTGAAAGGATCAGACGATTAAAGCCGGGGATATGCGTCTCATGAATCTTCTCCTGGATCATGCGAAGCTTCTGAGAAAAAACCTCCTTCTCAATTCCAGGCAGGATCAACAAAAATTCATCTCCTCCATAACGCACCAGAATATCCGTGCGGCGGATATAATGCCGAATCACCTTCACTACGGTTGTCAGTACCAGATCTCCTCCATCATGACCATAAGTGTCATTGCATAATTTGAAATCATCCAGATCAATAACCGCAATTCCGGCATTCACAGACATATCCTTGACTTTTTCCTCAAAATATCTGCGATTATATGCCCCGGTCAGCACATCCTTATACAGCTTTTCACTATATACAGTCAGTTTTCCTGCCAGCTTTTCGTACCCTTCTTTATCAGTCAGTGTATTCTCATCCAGCTTTTTCAACATTTCCATTACATAAGGCTCACCATCTATTTCCAAATACTTTGCAAACACCTGGTACATGTCGGAATCAAGAAATTCAATCTTGGATGTCTGTTTCTTTTCATCCAGTGCTTTAAGAGAAATACAATTATCACATCTTTTATTTTTATTCCAGAAAGCATAACACTGACAAAGATATTTTTTTCCTGGAAGCTTACTTTCCATTCCGGCAGCCTGAAGATCACTGCCCTTCAGAAGACGGACTATATCAAAAATCTCCCGGAGCACTTCCATTTTATTCTCTGCTTCCTGCATTGTTATTTGTTTCCACTCGATCATTATTCCCAGCCTCTCACGAACACCAGCTTTTTTCTGTGATATAAACTTGTATTATTATATCACTTACCTATTACGCAGCACAATAAGAATAATTTTTTTCTTAGTTTCATAAATATTCGCAAAAGAAGCTCTATATTTTCGAACAATCATAAAAAGTACCGGCCTTCCGGTCATTAGATTTTCAGATCTGATTTCCGGAGGTCGGTACTCATTTCACGTACAAAACGTTTTTTGTTTTATTATTTTATCATTTACCAGATTTTGGAATCCACTGCTGCTTTTTCAATCGCAAGTCCCTTCATATATCTTTCCATAAAGGAATTAAATCCTGCTACACCTTCTGGTTTCGGATCCAGAGTACTGCTTTCCTGGTCTGCAAATACCTTATTATCAAGGAATGCTTCCAGAGTTTCACCTTCTTCTTTATTTACAAGATAGGATGCAAGAAGGGCAATTCCCCAGGCTCCACCTTCACCTGCTGTAGACATTACAGATACCGGTGCATTTACAGCGTCTGCCAGAATCTGCTGTCCAACGCCTTTTGTCTTAAATAATCCGCCATGACCAAGGAGACGGTCTACCTTTACGTTTTCTTTCTCAAACAGAAGGTTCAGGCCTACTCTCATGGCACCAAGGCATGTATACAGATTATTTCTCATAAAGTTTGCAAGGTTAAATTTGCTTTCAGGAGAACGTACAAATAAGGGGCGTCCCTCTTCAAAGCCTGTCATATGCTCACCTGAGAAATAGCAGTAGGACAGAAGTCCTCCACAGTCTGGATCTCCTTCCAGTGCTTTATTATAAAGGGTTCCGAACAGTTTGTTCATATCTACTTCCATGCCCATAGCTTCTGCAAATTCTTTGAACACATTTACCCATGCATTCAGGTCAGAAGTACAGTTGTTGGAATGTGCCATAGCTACCAGGTGTCCGGACGGAGTGGTAACCATATCAATTTCTTTATAAGGTCTGGAGAGTTCTTTTTCCAGAACAATCATGGCAAATACAGAAGTTCCTGCTGAAACATTACCTGTACGGACTGCTACACTGTTTGTGGCAACCATACCTGTTCCTGCATCACCTTCCGGAGGACACATCGGGATTCCGGCTTTCAGTTTTCCTGTTACGTCAAGAAGTTTTGCACCTTCTTCTGTCAGAACACCGGCATCTTCACCTGCAACAAGTGCTTTCGGCATAATATCGCGAAGCTTCCATGAAAATCCATAAGGGGCTACCAGTTCATCAAATTTATCAACCATCTCCTGATTGTAATCAGCCTTTGTGGTATCAATGGGGAACATACCTGCTGCATCGCCGATACCCAGAACTTTCTTTCCTGTCAGTTTCCAGTGAACATAAGCTTCCAGAGTTGTAATATAGTCAATATCTTTCACATGTTCTTCACCGTTAAGGATTGCCTGATACAGATGTGCGATACTCCATCTCTGAGGGATGTTGTAGTTGAACAGTTCCATCAGTTTCTCGCTGGCTTCCCCTGTAATATTGTTTCTCCATGTACGGAATGGTACAAGAAGTTCTCCCTCTTTATTGAAAGGCATATATCCATGCATCATGGCGCTGACACCAAATGCACCTACAGATTCCAGTTCTACGTCATATTTTGCTTTTACATCCTTTGCCATATCCTGATAACAATCCTGGATACCTGTCCAGATATCATCAAGGCTATATGTCCAGACACCGTTTTCATAACGATTTTCCCATTCATGACCGCCGGATGCGATCGGCTGATTTTTATCATCTACAAGTACTGCTTTGATCCTGGTAGAACCAAATTCAATACCAAGTGCTGTTTTGTTAGCGAGAATCGCTGCTTTTGCTTCTGCTGCTCCCATTTTTATGTACCTCCCTGTTTCTCTGTCATTTATGATTACAGATCACTCGACAATCTGTAATCATATATATTGTACACCCATATTATTATCGCATTTCTTTTATTGTTTTGCCATAATTTTTTACATTTTAATTGCAAAAAAATTATTTTCTGAATGCAAGTTCATTCCATCTCAGTTCATTTTTGAAATCACGGATATTGGTATCTTTATCAATGTAAACAGCTTCAATACCCATAGCAGCTGCCCAGTCTCCCATCTGCTCTGCTGTCAGGTCATAGGAGAATGCTGTATGATGAGCTCCACCTGCAAGGATCCATGCTTCTGCACCTGTCTTAAGGTTTGGCTGTGGTGTCCAGAACGCACTTCCTACAGGAAGCTTCGGCATTGGTTTCTCAACCTTCTTGCAGTCTACATCATTGATGATCAGACGGAAACGATCTCCAAGGTCAATCAGAGATGTTGCGATAGCCGGACCGGTTTTGCTTGTGAATACAAGTCTTGCAGGATCTTCTCTGTCACCCATGGAAAGCGGGCATACCTTAATGCCAATCTTGCCATCTGCAACAGACGGGCAAACCTCAAGCATATGAGACTGAAGGATTCCTTCTTTTCCAGGTACAAAGTTATAGGTGTAGTCTTCCATCATAGAAGTTCCTTTTGCATCTTTTACACCAGCAGTCATAATCTTCATCAGACGAACCATTGCAGCTGTCTTCCAGTCACCTTCTGCACCGAATCCATAACCTTTTTCCATAAGTCTCTGGATTGCAAGTCCAGGAAGCTGTTTAAGAGCGCCCAAATCTCCAAAGTGTGTAACAATGGCCTGATAATTTTTCTCTTCCAGGAATTTCTCAAATCCGATTTCAATCTGAGCCTGAACTGCTACATGACGTCTGAATTCTTCCGGATCCCTTCCCTCAAGAATGATATCATATTTACTGTAGTATTCATCTACTAACGCATCAACATCACCCTTAGCTACATCTTTTACATAGTCAGCGATCTCATTTACAGGATAAGCATCTACTTCCCATCCGAATTTGATCTGTGCTTCTACTTTATCACCTTCTGTAACAGCTACGTTTCTCATGTTATCTGCCACACGGCATACACGGATATGGCTGCTTTCCATAATGCCAACAGCTGTACGCATCCAGGAAGCAAGTCTTTCCTGTACATCTTTATCTGCCCAGTGGCCAACGATAACTTTTCTTTCGATTCCCATTCTTGAAACAATATGACCATATTCACGACCGCCATGTGCAGACTGATTTTCATTCATAAAGTCCATATCAATGGTATCATAAGGAATTTCTTCATTAAACTGCGTGTGAAGATGACAGAGTGGTTTTCTGTATTCTTTCAGGCCAAGGATCCATGATTTTGCCGGTGAGAAGGTATGCATCCATGTGATAACACCTGCACAGTCCTCATCTGCATTTGCTTCATTAAATGTTTTACGGATCAGTTCATTTGTAATCAGTGTTGGTTTCCATACAAGTTCAAATGGAAGAACACCGCTTTTGTTTAATTCTTCAACGATAATTCTGGAATGCTCGGCAACTTTTCTTAAGCATTCATCTCCGTAAAGATCCTGTGAACCTGTACAAAACCAGAACTTATAGTTTCTTCCTGTTTTCATGATAAAATTCCTCCTGGATTTTTTATATTTTCAGATCTTCTGCTGCTTTCCACAGCATCTTCAATCTGTGTGTTTACTGTTAATATCCGGCGTTTTTATTCAGCCTTTCTGCACGATCCCCGTATGATCAGTTCCGGGTGGATCAGTCTTTCAACCTTGCTCTCTGCTTCAGAAACTCCGTTGATCTTTTCCAGGATCAGTTCTGCAGCCATTTCTCCCAGTTTTTCCTGGGGATGGGCAATTGTTGTGATTCCGCCTCCACGCTGTGCATACAGAGAATTATCATAACCTGTGATCGAAACATCTTCCGGTATCCTGATTCCTAGTTTTTCCAGTTCTTCCATAACCTGAACAGCAATCTGGTCATTATAACAGACAATCCCATCCGGAAGCTGTCCGTTCTGTACCATCTCCTTTGCCATCAGTGCCGGTTTAATCTTTCTGTCTTCTGTGTGAAACCAGATAACATCATCCGGATCATAGGAAATCCCGGCCTCCTGCAGTGCTTTTACATAACCTTTATGACGTTTCAGTCCCTGCATATCATCAGCTTTAAAGAATCCCTTGATCTTCTTATGTCCCAGATCCAGCAGATATTTTGTTACCAGATATCCTCCCTGCGCGTCATCCATGAGAATATGAGGTTTGTCTCTCATTTCCGAATAGATTCCCTGAATAAACACATATGGAATATCAAACTTGTCCAGATTCTGATAAAGATTTCTGTGTTTACAGATCATTTCACTTTTACTTGGTTCAATGATCAGTCCGTCAATATCTTTCTTCAGAAGCTCTTCCAGACATCTGGCTTCTTTTTGCCTGCTGTTTGCCGTATTTTTCAGGATAATGCTGTAACCACTTTCTGAGAGGACATTGTCCATTCCCTGTATCAGTCTGGGAAAAATGTAATCAGAAATATATGTGGTAACTACCGCAATATTTTTTGATTTTTTGATGTGGCGCATATTTTCTGAGCAATAAGTACCTCTCCCGTGAAATGCCTCCACATATCCGTCCTGTTCCAGAATTCCCAGTGCTTTACGGACTGTATGCCTACTCAGGGAATATTTCTGAGAAAGTTCGTTTTCTGAAGGAAGCTTTTCTCCCGGCCGGATAACTCCTGATACAATATCATTTCTGAGCTGTTCCATAAGCGAGAAATATTTAGGCTTTCCATTATCTGTCATGTATTCTTCCCTCCTGTATTTAGGATACAACTTGTATGCACATACGAACAAGTTGTTTTTTATGCTTAAATTATACAAAATACAGGAGGATTTTTCATTAGTTTTTCCCATTATTTTATCTCTTGGCTACAAATACCATGAACTGCCATACGTACCTTCTCATCCAGCCTGGAATTACAAGTGATTAATGTCACCATCGGTTTATGGGCATCCGGCCAGATACCGGTTTCATACATAGAATTTCTCTTCAGGGCAGCCAGCTGCCTTTGATATGACGGACTGTCCAGGTCATATCCATATTCAAAGGCAGCTCCTCCCTCCCCTGCCTGTTCTACAGAAAAAATATCGTAAACCAACTTTTTCTCTGGTGTCACAATTTCAAACTGTGGACATTTTTCCAGAAATTCAGGCTGTTCATACTGGTTCAGATTAGCAAACATCATATGACCTTCCATGTTGTGACCATAGATAAAGCTGTGAGAATCTGTAAAAGCTGCATCATTGTGATGCCCAAGGAAAATACTCCCAAATAAATCCTCCTTTCTCTCAAAATCATGTTTCAGGTAAAATTCATCGTCCTCTCCCTGCACTACCGGATAGGAAATATCAGCTCCCGAAATCCTAATCCAGCCAACTGTCTGCGGATTGAGCTTTCTTAGCTTCTCCCAGGAAATCCCAAAGGATTCCCTGATTTCAGCCTTTATATTATTTTTCGCCTTTTCTGCGTCAGATTTTTTTCTGCTTTGTCCGGTGTTATTTTCTGTATCCGGATTTTTAACTGCTTTATCATTTTCTGCGTAACTTCCGGCATAGGCAAGCTGTTCCACATATTGATTCTTTTCCCTGGCAACTTTGTTCTGCTCATAGCTTTTTATATAAAAGCTCCCGCAGTACAAAAGCAATCCGGCAGCTACACAGATCATACTTCGAGCAAGATTTTTCAGAATTTTCATAAATGCTTTTCCCTTTTTCCGGTTTTGCTTCTTCTGAATACCAGAATTCCGGTTCCCAGCAAAAGAATTCCCAGAATACTCAAACCTGCCATCGTTTTAAAAGGTCTGGATTCTCCTGTCTTAGAGCTTCCCGCAGTATATCCACCCTGATATCCGCTGCTGTAAGAAGAATAACCTCCGGATCCATAACCTCCATTTCCGGAATTCCCGTTATTTCCACCGCCTATAACTCCTACCGGCGTATTTGTCGGAATCTGTGTCAGCTTTGGACAAGTTCCATTTGGACGTGGAGTTGGGGTTGCTTTTGGAATGATTGTAGGCGTTGGCACAGGCGTATTGGTAGGTTCTGGAGTTTTCGATGGTTTCGGAGTCGGAGTTGGCGTAGGACTTGGTTTTAGCACAGGTTTCACATAAACCTCATGATCAGCCTGTACTTCTGTAGAAAGATCTCCTCTGGCTGTGGCATGATTTACGATCGTCTGTTTATCTTTCGCTGCTGTTTCAAACACTGCCTCATAATAAATTTCCAATTTGTCTGAATCTCCTAATCCGGTTCCTGTATGGATCACAAAGCCTGCCTCTGAAATTTCTGTTTTTGCATCCTTCAAAACAGTTCCGTTTTTCTTTACCAGAACAGACTCTTTCTTTATCTTTGCTCCCTCTGTCTGAAAAGTATCCGTGATCACTATATTTTCATCCGTTACATCCTCACGGAGCTGACGTACCTTCAAGGTATAGTAGCCTGTTTCTCCTGACATATACTCTTTTTTATCTGAGGTCTTTGTAATCTCCAGGACCGGACTATGTACCTCTGTTTCTGCCTCTGTATTCACCGGAATATTTTCTCTACTATTTACCACTGCTGTATTATGGATTTTCTTTCCTGCCAGAGCCGGATCAATAATTGCGGTCTGATATTCTACAGCCATACATTTCTGTTCCCTGCACTCCAGCGGATTAGGCATTACCTGCTCTGAAATACCACCTCTGTCATTATCACAGATCAGATATCCCACATCTTTGATCAGGTTTCTGCCTGTATTGATCACAAAGGTATTGTCATCATTTGCCTGAATCTGCGCCTCAACCTTAGTTCCCTTTTCATCCAGAAGTACAATAGAATCCTTCTGAAGCCGAACTCCCGGAGTATCTGTCACATCCTGAACCACCAGCTCTCTGGCAACACAGCCTGTCTGCTCCTGAGTAAGATCAATACGCCAGGTAACAATATCTCCATATTTATAAAAAGTCTTATCTGCCGTCTTTACAGCCCTGAGAGCCGGAGAATTTACCCATATCTTAGAGGTGTCCTTCACTTCCGCTGCATTATCTGCATATGCCTTGGCTGTATTTACAATTTCCATACCATTTACAGTACTCTGGGCTGTACAACGGAAGTTGACAGTTACCGGCATCTGATAGGGCAGATCAGAAATAGTAACGATCCATCCTGTCCCCTGACGAATCACCTGGCAGCTGACTTGTTTTTCTACGGTTTCACCGTAATTCTCTGGATTCAACGCATTCCCCATATCATCCGTTCCGGCAACCGGATTCTGGATCACTGTAGGAACACCACTAACTGTAACTGCTCCTTCATCACCGTCCAGCGCAAGTCCTTCAGGAAGAGAAAGATCACTGATCACCAGATTTCTTGCAATAGACCCTTTTTGCTGATTGGTAACCGTTACCTGATAATTTACCTGCTCTCCTACCCGGAATTCATTTTCCACGCGGCCATCTTCTGCTGCCAGATATGGATTCTGAAAACCTTTATCAATAGACAGGATTGCTGTATTTACATATACTTCCGCATCATCAGTGGTCTTCGGTGCATTCTCTGCCTGCACATTAGCCAGGTTAATACTTTCCACTCCATTTGCATCCTCAGTGGCTGTGCAGAGAAAAGCAACCGTCACAGGTACTCCTGCAGGCAAGTCTGAAAGATTCAGTCTCCATCCATTTCCTTCCGGAAGAAACTCATATCCTACCGTTTTCTCACCGGTTTCATTATAAAATTCCGGATTCAGCTGTCCCGGAGTATCTTCTGTTCCGGCAACAGGCTGCGTAATATTCTGAGGAATTCCATTAACAGATACATTTTCCATAGAATCCAGAACCAGGCCTGCCGGCATCTCTGTATCCCAGACTGTCACATTTCTGGCAATCGTTCCCTGATTTTTATTCTCAACAACAACCTTATACTCAACCTGCTCTCCTGTCTTCCACTCATAATGATCGGCTGTCTTTTCAATCCAGAGACTTCCCGTATTTACATATACTTCTGCATCATCAGATTTTTCATTTGCATTGGAAGCTTTTACATTTGCCACATTTACACTTTCATGGCCATTGGCAGACTCTGTAGCTATACAGTGAAATACAAGCGTGACCGGCTGACTGTAAGGCAGATAAGAGCAATAAAAAGCAAAGCCGCTTTCATCTGCTTCCATATGTGATTCTACCGTCCGGCTTTCATAAGCCTGCCCTGTTTTTTTATCAGGAACCGGGTAATTTACCTGAGACTGTACATTCAGCACTTCCACACTCTGGGTTCCCCCTGACAGCACAAGCCCCTGAGGAAGTCCGATATCTGTCACACTGACATCCTTTGCAATTGTTCCGGGCACAGAATTATTCACTACAATTCTATAAGTAACTCCATCCCCTACCTGCCATTCATATTTATCTGCTGTTTTGTCAATCTCCAGCTGAGGGCTGTTAGGCCATACTTCGGCCATATCTTTTCGGTCTTTCTGTTCCCCTGTCTCCGGGTCTACAAGATTATCCGCTGTAGCAGTTACTATATTTTCCCATTCCTGACCATTGGAAGCTTCCGCTGCCTGGCATTTAAAGCTGACTGTTATGGTTTCTCCATACTTCAAAGTAGGGCAGGTTACTTTCCATCCATTTTCCCCCTGCCTGGTAAGAGTGCAGGGATCTGCTCCCGGACTGGTCTGTGCTGCATACTGTCCCTCTGTCAGGCAAAGGCAGGAGGGAATCTCATCTGTCACACTTACTCCTACAGCCTGGACATCCGGCTTTGTCTGCGTAACCGTCACAGAATAATCTATCATATCCCCTACCTTCCACTCATAAGCGGAAACGTTTTTCTTTACCTCAAGCTCAGGCGGAATGATCCCCTTCACCCATACGATTTCTGTTTTCTTCGTATCTCCGCCTCCATTAACTCTCTCATAACTCATGGAAGCCTGATTGGGAACCAGAAGGGTGTATCCATCCTCTGCCAGATATTTAGAAATATCAAATTGTCCTTCTGGCTTCCTGTGTACTTTCAGAATAAAAGTATATGTCTGATTATCTGTAAAAGCTTCTTCTTTAAGGCTGTCCGCCTTTGCACTGCAGATTACAGTCTGTCCTTCCACAGCCACATCAAACTGTTCTGTCACATCCTGTCCCAGACTATTTATTACCGAAACCTTAGAGGCATCATCCATTGTCAGACAGTTTTCCAGTGCATCACTAATCACAAATGATTTTAATCTGTTAGGAGTAGTCTCCGCCTGGATCATATACTGAAATTCTTTTTCTGTTTTCATGACAAATGGCTGTTCCTTTGGTGCAGCCGTTGCCTGATCCCATGTGCAGCCCACTTCGCCTACTCTTTTTTCCGGTGCTTTTTTCATTTCTATACCACTGAAGCAATAGGAAGTAAAATCAAAATATGCAAAGCCCTTAACCACCTTCTGTCCTTCAAAAGTTTCACAGTAGCTTTTTCCGGACTCATCTGCATATGCTTTTCTGGCATTACTTGCCCACTTCTCCTGAGAGCCGGCCTTTGCAATACTTTTTTCCCTGCTTGCATCCCACATATCCAGTTTTTCCTGATGAGAAAACACCAGATTAAAATTATCTGTCTGGAAAAACATATTCAGCCAGCCATTCTCATCCTCCGGCTCAATAGCCACATTCTGAGATCCTACATAGGTGCCGTTTACTTTCAAAAACTCATTATTTTTTAATACATATGCATGATCCAGTCCATTGTCTGAGGGTATAGATACTCCCTGCGCCGCATCAATATCACGGATCGTACCATGTCCACTGATCGTCAGAGCCTCATCTGTCCCATGCTTCAGAAACTGAAAATTAATTTTTGCAGAACCCAGTGAATAGATAAAAACCCCAATATTGTTTTTAGCAAAGCCTACCATTGGATAGGTTTCATTATTCTCCCAGCCAAAGGTAAGTCCACCATTATTTTCTTTTTTGGAGACAGGGGTTCTCAGGTCATAGCGTCTCTCGGCATTTTCTACCCCCACCAGGGTCAGACGCACATCCACAATATTTCCCCCTGCATCTCTGCCCACATTGTTATAGCGCATTCCTGCACTTCCGGATTTGTAATCCTCTGTTATCCTCACACTTTCTGTATCTCTTGTACTTCTTCCGTGATCTGAAAATGCAGCACTGTCCAGATTATCGCAGCCAAAAGACTCATAGGTAGTTACCCCTGGCTGAAACTTCATATTGAAACGGTAACCATAGTCAATAAGCTGATCAGAGTCCCAGACCTCGATGGACTTTACCGCTCCGGCCGCACTGAAAATCATTCCAGGTAAAAAGCCCAGTACAGACTGCAGCATAAACAGTAAGGCTAAGCCTAAAGCCTCCAGACGTTTTTTTAGTTTCACAGTTCCTTTCATGTTGTCTCCTTTCCATTTGGCATACAGAAAAAAGGATTCCTGTGCAAAAATCCTGTTTTCTGCCTTTATAAAAATAATAAAATTGAGATTTACCTGCTGCCTGGCAGGATTAGGGAATAACACACTTCAGATAAGACTAAGGCGAAAATATGAAACGATATGAAAAATATAAATAACTGAATAAAAAGAGTACTGAAAAGAATATTAGATAAAGCTATAAGACAGATCAAAAGAAAGCTCCCAAAGGGAGTTCTCTTTTGATCAGTGACTTCTCTTGGTAAACCAGGAAATAACAGATAAAATGATAATCAGAATAATAAAAAACGGAAGAACGGCACCAATTATTATAAGTAATAAAATAATCGCTACAGCAGCTGCCACAATCACAACAAGCTTACCTGACCAGGTTGAAAGGTCCAGAACTTTTTTCCACCGCTTCTCCGGCTGGGGCGGCGGTTCTAATCCAGATCCACAGGAGGAATAGGCTCCATATTCCTCATCTACAGTATCTCCCTCTGTATCAATAAGAGTTTTTGCTATCAGTCTGGGATCTCCCAACTGATCAAGCACTTCCTGCTCTGTACGACCACCGCGTACCTGGGACTGTATATAATCTTCATAGTATCGTACATGTGCTGCAGCCTTGCCCTCCTGCATGTGACCGGCAAGCTGGCTTCTCAGGATTTCCAAAAATTCTTGTCTGTTCATCTTTTACACTCCACTTTGCCAAAATATAAATCCCCATACACTGCTTATGATAATTGAAGCAGGAGATTTCTGTGCACTTATTATTCTTATTCTACCATATTTACCACAGGTAGCAACTAATATAATCATAAACTTTTTATGAAATTCCTATAAACTGCAAGGTTTAACCTTTCCTTTACATAATCTTCATTCTACTATAAATCCATGTCTATTTTTTAACAATCCCATTTCTTTGAAAAAGCAAATTCTTCCCAACAATCATAGATACTCTGGTTTTTCATTATTAATTTTACACAACTTTCGTCCAGTTTACTTGATTTTTTTGACATTTCAGCAAAAATTTTCTTGACATTTTTTTCTCAAAATGATATACTATTGCCATCAATTGAAGGAACCTTCGAGTACTGACGGAAAGAGTGGAATGCAAACCACGGGGAGTCGGAGGTTTGTAGAAGCCGACCGTCTGGGCAGTATTTGAAAATTTCAGATACTGGCCTTTTTTTATCGGATGAAACAATACTTTTGTTCATCTGACGGGCTGATCGATCATTCCTTCAATGAATAAATTGTTACTGATCGCAGAGTGCACAGTAACAAATGAACAGTAATATAAGTTTTTCATGTTTATGCGGAGACGAAAGGAGAAAAACACTTATGGGATTCAAATCAGACATCGAAATTGCACAGGAATGCGAAATGCTTCCAATCACTCAGATTGCAGAAAAAGCAGGTATTGATGATAAATATCTGGAGCAGTACGGAAAATATAAAGCAAAAATTGATTACAATCTTTTAAAAGAAAGCGACAAAAAGGACGGCAAATTAATCCTTGTTACAGCTATCAACCCAACTCCTGCAGGAGAAGGTAAAACTACTACTACTGTAGGTCTTGCAGATGGTATGCAGAAACTTGGAAAGAACGTTATGGTAGCTCTTCGTGAGCCATCCTTAGGACCGGTATTCGGTGTAAAAGGTGGTGCAGCAGGCGGCGGATATGCACAGGTTGTTCCTATGGAAGACATCAACCTTCACTTCACAGGTGACTTCCATGCGATCGGTGCAGCTAACAACTTACTGGCAGCTATGATCGATAACCATATCTTCCAGGGCAACGCATTAAACATTGACCCTCGTAAGATCACATGGAGAAGATGTGTAGATATGAACGACCGTCAGCTTCGTAATGTAGTAGACGGCCTTGGCGGAAAGACAAACGGTATGCCTCGTGAAGACGGATACGACATCACAGTTGCATCTGAAATCATGGCAGTTCTCTGTCTTGCAAGCGACATCAAAGACCTGAAAGAAAGATTATCCAAGATCATCATCGGATATACATACGGCAAAGTTTCCGAGCAGAAACCTGTAACAGCTGGTGACCTTCACGCTGAAGGCGCTATGACAGCTCTGTTAAAAGATGCTCTGAAACCAAACCTTGTACAGACTCTGGAACACGTTCCTGCAATCGTACACGGCGGACCATTCGCAAACATTGCTCACGGATGTAACTCCGTAACAGCTACAAAGATGGCTATGAAGCTTGCTGATTATGCAATCACAGAAGCTGGTTTCGGCGCTGACCTGGGTGCTGAGAAATTCCTCGACATCAAATGCCGTATGGCTGGCTTAAAGCCAAGCGCAGTTGTAATCGTAGCTACAGTACGTGCTCTGAAATACAACGGTGGTGTTGCTAAAGCTGACCTTAACAATGAAAACCTGGAAGCTCTTGAAAAAGGTATCCCGAACCTGTTAAAACACGTTTCCAATATCAAGAACGTATACAAACTTCCATGTGTTGTTGCTATCAATGCATTCCCGACAGATACAAAGGCAGAGCTTGACTTTGTAGAAGCTAAATGTAAAGAACTGGGCGTTAACGTTGCTCTTTCTGAAGTATGGGCAAAAGGCGGCGAAGGCGGAATCAAACTTGCGGAAGAAGTTATCCGTCTTGTTGAAGAACCAAACGACTTCTCCTATGCATACGAACTGGAAGGTTCTATTGAAGACAAGCTGAACCAGATCGTTCAGAAAGTATATGGCGGTAAGAAAGCAGTTCTGACAGCAAATGCTCAGAAACAGGCGAAACAGTTAGAAGCTCTTGGATTCGGCAACTGCCCAATCTGTGTAGCTAAGACACAGTACAGCTTAACAGATGACCAGACTAAACTGGGTGCTCCTACAGACTTCGAAGTTACAGTACGTAACCTGAAGATCTCCGCAGGTGCAGGATTCATCGTAGCTCTTACAGGTGAGATCATGACAATGCCAGGTCTTCCTAAAGTTCCGGCTGCTGAGAGAATCGACGTAGACGAGACAGGTAAGATCACAGGTCTGTTCTAATCTCGCAGAACTTAACTCCAAAATAAAAAATCATATTTAAATATGATTTATGTCCAGACGATTTTACAGGCGGGAAAAATTTCCCGCCTGTTTTTTTCTTATTTTTTTATAAGATAATCTTTTCCGGAAATACCAGGTTCCGTCATATGGATTGGATCCAGAATACGATTAAGTTCATCCTCATCCATAAGCTTTTCTTGCAGAATCAGGCTTCTTACAGATTCACCTGTCTTAATTGCCTTTTTTGCAATATCCGCAGCCTTCTGATACCCAAGATGAGGACTGATCGCAGTAATAATACCTACACTGTTTTCTACCAGATAACGGCATCTTTCTTCATTTGCTGTAATTCCTACAATACAATTATCTACCAGTGTCTGGACTGCATAGCCAAGAGTATCGATAGACTGGAACATGCAATAGAAAATAATCGGCTCAAATGCATTTAATTCCAGCTGACCAGCCTCCGCAGCCATGGTAATGGTAACATCATTACCAATAATATTAAAAGCAACCTGATTCACTACTTCAGGAATAACCGGATTAACTTTGCCTGGCATAATAGAGGAGCCATTCTGTTTTGCCGGAAGATTAATCTCTCCAAAACCAGTACGTGGACCAGAGGACATCAGGCGGAGATCATTTGACATTTTGGAAAGAGTTACCGCACATGCTTTCACAGCACCTGAAACAGCTACAAATGGATCCAGATTCTGAGTGGAATCAATCAGATCAAAGGCCTGTATAAAGTCCATTCCCGATATTTCAGTAAGATTTGGAACAATTCTTCTCAGATAACCCTCATCAGCATTAATTCCTGTTCCAATAGCAGTACCTCCCATATTAAGAGTCCGCATTTCATCCATTGCTTTATCCATTCTGTGGATATCACGCATGATCGCTACCGAATATGCCTTAAATTCCTGTCCCAGACGAATCGGCACTGCATCCTGCATCTGTGTACGTCCCATTTTGATTACGTGATCAAACTCTACCGCTTTTTCGTTAAGAGCATCGTAGAGACGAAGAAGCTGTTTCTTCAGATTCTGCAGCAGACGAAGAGAAGTCATTTTACCGGCAGTAGGAATCACGTCATTGGTAGACTGTCCACAATTCACATCATCGTTAGGGTTTATAATTGTATAATCACCCTTTTTCCCTCCCAGAATCTCAATGGCGCGGTTTGCAATTACTTCATTGGCATTCATATTTAAAGATGTGCCAGCACCTCCCTGAATAGGGTCCACAATAAATTCATTGTGGAATTTTCCTGAAATAATTTCATCACATGCCTGGACAATGGCCTGGGCTTTTTTCTTCTCAAGAAGACCTACCTCACAATTGGTTATGGCTGATGCTTTTTTTATGTATGCAAGACTGTTAATGATCTCCGGATGCATATTTAATCCCGTAATGTGGAAGTTTTCAGCCGCACGTAAGGATTGAACTCCATAATATACGTCTTCTGGAATATCCTTTACACCAATAGAATCTCTTTCTACACGATAATCTGTTTTTTTCATAGTTATTCTCCCGTTACTGTTCACACATCACTATTCCGCGAGGTGTTTTGGCATGAATATGCCAAAATCCCGAGACATACAAGCCAAAATTCCATTGCCGCAGGCAATCTGGAATGAATTTTGGCTACGTTACTGTGAACGGAGTGAACAGTAACATTCTCCCTCCCATGTATTTGCCCTTATTATATATCTCTGCTATAATATAATCAAATACATATATTTTTATAAAATATATAGTGTTTAGATTATATATTGGAGGGATCATATGTTTCAGGGAATGGAATATATTTATGAAGTATACAAGGAAAAAAGCTTTTCCAAAGCTGCTGCTGCCCTTTTCATTTCGCAGCCTTCTTTAAGTGCCAATGTAAAACGTGTAGAAAACCGTATTGGCTATCCTATTTTTGATCGAAGCACCAAACCTTTGCAGTTAACTGAAGTTGGAAAACATTATATAGAGGCTATCGAAAAAGTCATGGATATTGAAAATAATCTTGAAAATTTCCTGTTAGATCTTGGAAATCTCAAAACAGGAACTCTCAATGTAGGTGGCAGTAACTTCTTTTCTTCGTGGATTCTGCCGCCCCTTATTGCTGATTTTTCCCAAAAATTTCCCCATGTTCAAATTTCTCTTGTAGAAGAAAGTACAGCAAAGCTATCCCAGTTTCTCCAAGCCGGAAAGTTAGATTTGATGATTGATAACTGCATCCTGGATAACCAGATTTTTGAACATTATACCTACCAGAAAGAACAACTTCTTCTAGCGGTTCCCAAAAATTATTCAGTAAATAGCAGACTGCAGGAATATCAGATTCCTATTGAGGAAATCCGAAACGGTCAGTTCCGCTCTTCTGATGTTCCTTCTGTTCCTTTAAACAAATTTAAAAACGAACCCTTTATTGTTCTTCGTTCAGATAACGATACCGGTAAGCGTGCACTGACCATTTGTCAGGAAAATCACTTTTCACCTTCTGTAGTATTTCGCCTGGATCAACAGATGACTGCCTATAATATTGCATGTTTGGGAATGGGTATCACTTTCATCGGAGATCTTCTGCTCTCCAGAGTTCCAACAAATTCAGAACTGGTTTTTTATAAGCTGCCCGGCCAGAGCAGTAAACGTACTGTATTTTTTTACTGGAAGAAAGGCCGCTATATCAGCAGAGCCATGGAAGAATTCCTGAAGCTGCCTTTTTCCTGATATGTCATAAGTCAAATACACGGTGGTGATTGGTCATCGTCAGATGCACATCAAAACAGGGTTGTTGTACTAAATGAGTACAACAACCCCAGTTATTAAGCGGATATTCCATTAGAACAGTGGCTTCATAGCCGGATACAGAGTTCTGAACTTCTGATATCTCTCTTCATATTTTGCAACCAGTTCAGGATCCGGTTCTACTGTATCAACAACTTTGGCAAATTTCTTTCCGATGGTTTCTACATCCGGATAAGCGCCGCAGCCCACTGCTGCCAGCATAGCTCCACCCATGGACGGTCCTTCTTCGTTCTCCAGGACATCAACCTTCAGGTTCATAACGTTTGCAATGATCTTCTTCCACAGCGGACTCTTAGCTCCGCCACCACAGATCTTGGTTCTCTCAATCTTGATTCCAAGGCTTCTTGCAACCTCCAGGGAATCACGAAGACCAAAGGCAACACCTTCCAGAACAGCCTGTGTCATGTCTGCTCTTGTGCTGTCCATGGACATTCCAAAGAATACACCTCTTGCATCAGGATTATTATGAGGTGAACGTTCTCCCATCAGATATGGAAGGAAGAATACATGATTCTCTCCCAGCTTCTGAATTGGAGCCTGCTCTGCTGCGAAATCCTTTGTCTGAAGAATCTCCTCTGCCCACCATTTGTTACAGGAAGCTGCGCTGAGCATGCATCCCATAAGATGATAGCTTCCATCTGCATGGCAGAAAGAATGAAGTGCGTTATTTTCGTCCACACCAAAGTTTTTACTGGAAATAAACACAGTTCCGGATGTTCCAAGAGAAATATTACACTGACCGTCACCAACTGTACCTGTTCCTACAGCAGCTGCCGCATTATCACCTGCACCTGCAACAACTTTCACATCTTCTGAGAATCCAAGTTCTTTCGCAATCTCAGGTTTCAGAGTTCCCACTACTTCCCAGCTCTCATACAGTTTCGGAAGCTGCTCTTCTGTGATTCCACAGATCTCCAGCATTTCTTTTGACCAGCAGCGGTTCTTTACATCAAGAAGAAGCATACCGGAAGCATCAGAAACATCTGTACAGAAAGAACCGGACAGACGATATGCCAGATAATCCTTAGGAAGCATGATCTTTACTACCTTCTTAAAGTTCTCAGGCTCATTTTTCTGCATCCAGAGGATCTTCGGTGCTGTGAAGCCTGCGAAAGCAATATTTGCTGTATACTGGGAAAGTTTGTCTTTTCCGATCACTGTATTCAGATATTCTGTCTCTTCACCTGTACGTCCGTCATTCCAGAGGATTGCAGGACGGATCACATTGCCATCCTTGTCAAGAGTTACCAGACCATGCATCTGTCCGCCGAAACCGATTCCTGCTACCTGAGCTCTGTCAATATCCTTTGTCAGTTCTTTCATGCCTTCCATGCTCTGTGCAAACCAGTCCTCCGGCTTCTGCTCAGACCAGCCCGGATGTGGGAAGAATAAAGGATATTCTCTGGATACGATGTTACAGATTTTTCCTGATTCTTCCATAAGAAGAAGTTTTACAGCGGAAGTACCAAGGTCAATACCAATATAATACATAAGTGCTCTCCTTTTCTCTCTTTATAGCTGCTTATTTTCATTTCATTAAACAGCCTGATTTATTGCAGTATAAATTAATATTCATCTAATTTAATACATCCCAGGGTAAACCCCTGAGATGTATTATGATTTATGGTGTCAGTCTGTTTATCTGAATTAACCCCATGGATTTTCTGTTGGGTATCTTACGCCTGCCGGCTGATTGTATCCGATCTCTTCAACCGGTACACCGATATATTTGAATACTTCAAACAGAGCTTTTCCATAATGTCCGAATGCTACTGCTCCGTGATGTGGGTATCCTCCCTCGATCAGTACATGACGGTAGAAACGTCCCATTTCCGGAATAGCGAATACACCGATAGAACCAAAGGATTTCGTTGCAACAGGAAGAACTTCACCATGTGCAATATATCCACGAAGTTTGTTATCAGCTGTGCTCTGCAGACGATAGAATGTGATACCTCCAGGTACGATATCTCCTTCAAGAGTTCCGTTTGTAACCTCTTCCGGAAGAGATCTTGCCATGATCATCTGGTTCTTCATCTCACAGAAGGAAAGCTTGCTGGAAGCTGTATTTCCACAATGGAATCCCATGAATGTATCTTTCAGTGTGTAGTTATATTTGCCTTCGATAGACTCTTTGTACATATCCTTCGGTACAGAATTGTTGATGTCAAGCAGTGTAACTGTATCCTGGCTTACAACTGTTCCGATGAACTCACTTAATGTACCATAGATATCAACTTCACAGGATACCGGGATGCCCTGAGCTGTCAGACGGCTGTTTACATAGCAAGGAACGAATCCGAACTGTGTCTGGAATGCCGGCCAGCATTTTCCTGTTAATGTTACATATTTACGATATCCTCTGTGAGCCTCTACCCAGTCTTTCAGAGTCAGTTCATACTGAGCAAGTTTCTCAAGAATTTCAGGTTTCTTGTTTCCTGCACCAAGTTCTTCTTCCATTTCTTTAACAACTGCCGGGATTCTCTCATCTCCTGCATGTTTGTTGAATGCTTCGAACAGATCAAGTTCAGAGTTCTCTTCGATTTCAACACCAAGGTTGTAAAGCTGTTTGATCGGAGCGTTACAAGCAAGGAAGTTTGTTGGACGTGGTCCAAAGCTGATGATCTTTAAGTTGCTTAATCCTTCAACTGCTCTTGCGATTGGAAGGAAGTCATGGATCATATCTGCGCAGTCTTCTGCGTCACCAACCGGATATTCCGGAATATATGCTTTTACATTACGAAGCTGTAAGTTGTAGCTTGCATTTAACATACCGCAGTATGCATCTCCACGTCCCTGGATCAGGTCGCCCTGTGTTTCTTCAGCTGCTGCACAGAACATCTTCGGTCCTTCGAAGTGTTTAGCAAGAAGTGTTTCGGAAATTTCCGGTCCAAAGTTTCCAAGATATACGCAAAGTGCATTACATCCGGCTTTCTTGATATCTTCAAGAGCCTGAACCATATGGATTTCGCTCTCTACGATACAGATTGGACATTCATAAATGTCTTCTGCACCATATTTCTTTGTATAAGCCTCTACAAGTGCTTTTCTTCTGTTTACGGAAAGGCTTTCCGGGAAACAGTCACGGCTTACTGCTACAATTCCGACTTTTACTTTTGGCATGTTATCGATCATGATGGATTCTCCTTTTTCTTAATACAAATTTAGGTTTCATTTATTATTTTTGGTTTCATTCATTACTTCATCTGCTTCTCTCAGCAATATTCAAACTTAAAATACGCTGTCAGTCAATGGTGATGTTCTCTCCACGAAGTCCGTTTACTGCACCCTCAATCGCTGCATCCTCATGTGCGATGAGCCATTTATTCTTAGCTGTCAGCAGACTGTCCTCGCCTGCCTTAGCAGTTTCAAATGTAAGATCTGTATTGGTTCCTGCCGGAAGTACGACTACACACTGGAAACCGCCATCCTGTACATTGCAGGGTGCATAATGAAGTGTAGTTGCATATACTTCAATACCTGTTCCTGCAGGTACCAGGAATGCTTCAATCTTAGAAGTATCATATGTAAAATCATCTGTGATATCCTGCTGGCTTCCGATAAGCAGAACCAGATCTGTTACCGCTACATTGATCTCTGAACTGCGGTGATATTCTACTGCATTTAATTTCTTGTTATGTCCGTTGCAGTATCCAATTTCAATGGGAATTCCGCCAAATCCTTTATTCTGCAATGCTTTTGCTACATCCAGAGCTTCCAGTTCCTCAACAGACGGTACATAAACCACATCATCCGGAACCGGTGTATGTTTCATCTCTTTGAGAAGAGCACTGAAGTCATACCCTTCAAGCACCTTTCCATATTTACGGAAGGAAGCATCTGTTACGTTCTGAATTTTCACTCTAAAAACCTCCTTATATTCTGTAGATATTACGTTTTCTTGACTGTGCTTAGAGTATATCAGAATAAATGGCACTTTTCGCCAGTTTTCTTGTCTAATCTATAGCGTTTTTTTGACCTTTTTCATTTATTTGCTTTCGCATCTCACTGGGAAGCAGCCCATATCTTTTCTGAAATTCCTCGGAAAAGCCCCTGCTGCTGCAAAATCCATTATCTAGTGCAATCTGACTAATCGTATGGTCTGTATTCAGCAAATCCCTGTACGCATATGCCATACGGATATCCTGCAGATAGGTTTTATAGTTGATTTTTGCATATTTTTGAAACATTCGCGACAAATATGCATCCGAGTATCCAAAGGTAGCAGCCACATCAGAAAGCTTCAGCTCCTCCCTGTAATGCTCACGCATATATGTGGTGATTTTTGACAATGTATCCAGACGGCGGCTGTGTCGGATATCCTTCTCCCTGGTCTCTGTCACACGATAATCCTTCACCAGAATATACATGATTTCATAAAAAATGGAAATTGTACGAAACTCATATCCGATTTTCCGCTCAGAATACACATGATATAATTTACGAAGCAGAGAAGCCAGTTTCTTATCCACCAGCTCCTCCTGCCCACGGAAACGGATATATCTCTGAGCAGTAAAATAATTCTCAAACTGTTTCAGAGGAATCTGCAGAACTACCGTTTTATTTTTCTCCACAGCATGGATAGAATGGAGCTCATTGGAATTGATAATAATCTGCTCTCCCGCTTTCAAAGGATATTCTTCCTTATTTACAAAAAAATCCAGGCTTCCCTCCATCACAGCAAAAATCTCTATAGATGTATGCCAGTGTTTCTCCCGCACGTAATTACCGTTTTCCCCTTCAAACAGAAAAACCTTGAACGGAAGTCCCTCATTAGGAATGATCAGTTCATGTTGAAACTCCACATATATTCACCTCCTAACAAAATACCGCAGTATCCGGATACTCCAATATACTGCGGCTATTTCGATAACTATCCAGCTCTCTGCATACCAAAACTGCTGGATGACCATATTCTTCACATATTCAAGCGGATAAAATCATCCGCTTCGCTACTTGATTCGGTTAAGATAACACATTATTTGCAGAGCTCTGCAACAACCTGATTGATTACCTTTCCGTCTGCTTTTCCCTTCATATCAGCCATAACAGCCTTCATGATCTGACCCTTATTTTTTGTTACGATCACATCTGCAAATTTTTCTTCCAGATATGCTTTTACCTCTGCTGCATCCATCTGTTTTGGTGCATATTTGGCGATCACATCATATCTTGCCTGGTATTCAGCCTTCAGATCTTCGCGGCTCTCCGGGCAGGTATCCAGCTGTTCTTTTACAGTTTTCATTTCTTTCAGAATCACTCTGTCCACCAGATCACTCTTAATCTCATCACGGCATCCCTCATCGATCGCTACCTTCTTTACTGCAGAGATCAGAGAGGAAACTGCTTCTTTTGTTACTTTATCTTTGGCTTTCATAGCTGCAACCATATCTTTTCTTAATACTTCTAATTCCATTTTATATTCCTCCTCGTTTTTTCTAGTGATTCCATATCGTTCTACTGCTGCACAGTCAAATGCGCCTGCATTCCTGATATTTTTCACTCAAATTATAATTCTATTCATCAGCATACCACGATTTATCTGAAAATCCAATGCTAATTGGCATGAAAATTAATTTTTTAGTCCCCGCTTCATCGTGTTCTCCAGTTCCTCCATTTGTCCCAGGATCAGTTTCTGTCTGTCATCAAACAGTAGTCCCTTGTTGTGACGGTAATACTGGTCAGAACCATTTTCCCGGATAAACCAGATACTGTAAAAGTTTGCATTCAGTTCCGTAATAAATGCTACCATTTCCTGGCTGTCACCAAAGGCTGCTTCCATAAAATCAAAAACATTCTGAAGCGTCTTGGAGATATATTCTGTCTGTGTTTCCAGACTGTCTGCCTCCGCTGTAAAAGCGGTTTTTATCTGCTCATAAGTACCTTTTTCTGAAATTTCATTTTCAAAGAAATTCACTGTACGGATAAATACTTTTTCTTCATTTTTAGTGAGAAGCTCAGATTTTTTTGCAGTATAAAAATCATTTTCTGCCTTTTTATAAATGGATTCCAGCGTCATTTCCGGAAAGTTATCTCTGTATTCTGTCATGTAACCATAGAGCTTTGTCACATAGGCATCCATAAAATAACAGTCTGCAAATAACTGGCTAAGCTTTCCGTTCAACAGACCAACAATACTCAGATGCTCATCCAATGAAGCATTGCGAATTTTGCCCAGAGTGATGGGCGTCCATTTACCCTGAAGCAGATCCTCCACTGCATAATCTGTCTTATACTTATTGTAAAGTGCCAGATACGAAGCAAAATCCTTGGCAACCATGGGATGCTGGATGTACTGATATACCACCTCTCTGTCCACTTCTTTGCCCAGTGTTTCATATACCTGTATCAGCCTGGAAAGATCTTCCCAGCCTCTGGCAGTGGCAAAAATCCGTCCGTCTACTGTGTTCTCCATTCTGTAGAAATTCTTTCTGCGAAGCTCCAGATAAGAGATCACAGCAGGATGGATTCCCTGCTCATAGGCATATTCTTTCCATACTTCAAAATCCGGCTGCACATCGATTCTCTTGATTCTGTCAAGGGTTACTACGTCAAATTCGCGGACAGATTTATTGTATTCCGGCGGGTTTCCTGCTGTCACGATCACCCATCCTTCCGGTACTTTCTGATTGCCAAAGGTCTTTCCCTGAAGAAACTGCAGCATCATAGGCGCCAAGGTCTCTGATACGCAGTTAATCTCATCAATAAAAAGAATTCCTTCTCTGAGACCTGTTTTTTCCATCTTTTCATAGACAGAGGCAATAATCTCACTCATAGTATATTCTGTGACAGAAAAAGTCTCCTGACCAAAGGTTTTCTCTTTGATAAACGGCAGTCCTACTGCACTCTGACGGGTGTGATGGGTGATAGTATAAGATACCAGACCTACTTTACATTCCCTGGCGATCTGTTCCATAATCTGCGTCTTTCCAATACCCGGTGCCCCCATAAGGAGAATTGGTCTCTGGCGTATGGCCGGGATCAGATATTCTCCAAATTCATCCTTCGCAAGGTATGCTTCTATTGAGTCCTTTATCTCCTGTTTTGCTCGCTTTATATCCATAATGTAAATCCTTTCCTGCTGAACACTTCTTACTTTTACTCAGCTTTTTATTTCATTGCCTGTCTGACTTATCAAAATCATCCTCATCCAGGATCAGTTTCATGGCCCATACCGGCACATCCACATCTCTGTAATTATCCTGCATAAACACAAATGCAGTCTTATATGGCGGCATTTTCTTCGGGTAAATCCCGAATCCATCCGTAAAATAGATCAGCCCTTTCAGGTTATGAAATTCATGCTGTTCCAGCAGTTTGTCCACCCATTCAAATGCAGGCCTGAAATCTGTTCCGCCATCTCCATACAGTTCCAGATGTTCCATATAGTCTTTCATTTCTTTCCGGGAGGTAATCCTTTTATCTGTGTGGACTTTCTCATCACACTGAATGATGTGCACATTGATTTTTGTAAAAAAGCTCTCACTCTCACTAAGCACACCGTATGTTTCCTCCAGAAACTTTCTCACCAGTTCTCCTGAACAGGACATGGAAGTATCGATGACAATCACAAATTCCTCTATCTTCTTAACTTCTTTGGATTCCAGTGGTTCGATCAGCGGCATGTTTCCATAGAGACGCAGACCATAGGTATAGAAATTGTAATCAAAACTGTCATCATCCACTACCAGTTCTTCATGAAAAACTGCAAATTTCCGCAGGAATTCTCTGTAATCGTACCGACTTCTGTTCTCTGTTTTTATCTGCTCCAGGAAATCTCCGTCCCGCTCACCTGCCTCCTGGGAAAAGGTTTCCAGGTCCGTCTCGATTCCATCATTGATCTCCCCCCATTTGCGGCTGAGCATGGGATTCGGTTTCTGATCCGGTTTCTTACTTTCCCAGTATCTGTGGTCATCTGTGCGAAATTCCTGTTCCAGATTTGTAAGATCCTTTTCGTTCAGATTCCATTCTGACAATATTTTATATACTCTCTGTGCGTTGAGGGTTTTTCCCTCTTTTTCAAGGAGACGGTAGGTTTCCCTTCGCAGAAGACTGCGTGAGAAACGGATACTCCGATAGCTCATCCCATCTATCATATGCTCCACTGCAATGTCACAACTCAGATCACGCATACGTTCCTGGATTGTGATTCCATCGTCTGCCCTCTTCTTACTTTCTGTACCGCTCCATGCAAAATGCCGGAAAATACAGTGGAATACCATATGCAGATACCCTCTGTTCACCAGAATCCTGTTCTCTCTATATAGGCCTCCCAGCATCTGCGGCTGGAAATACATCACTCTTCCATCCGTTCCAAATCCATGGACCTGACCATCCATCTGATAAGAAAAACTGCTCAGCGCCACATCCAAAAAACGCATTCCCAGATATAATTCATCCCGCGCAGCGCTGAGAATACTGCTGCCGATTTCCTGCAAACGCTCTGCTCTTTCTGCTATTTCCTGTATTTTATCCTCTGGCTGCATCATTATTTTCCTCTATATCTATCACAGTTCAAACCTCTTTTTTCTTAGTATAGTTCTTCTATTCAAAGATTTTTCTGTAGTTTGTGATTGTTCATTTTTCCCCTGCTCTGTCCTGTCAGCTTCCTGACTATTTTGCAGCTTATCCACATCTATACGTTCACTTCCTGCCGTATTATCCACCAGATTTGCTCTTTCATTCATCAAAAATGCGGATACTTCCGTTTCTTTTCTCTTAGATGCACAATCCAAGGCAGAATCAATTCCTTCCAGTGTCCAGAGTTTTTGCGAGGATATCACTTCCAATCTGTGCATATCCTCCTGCTTTACCAGATATTCTGCAATATCTCCCAGATTCTTACGGATATATTCCCTGTAATTCTCCCTGGCTTTCCCGGTCAGTTCATAAGGAAACTCCAGTCTGCCAAATGACATATCAACCAGAACTTCCAGCTTATCCATGGCTACCGCCATTTCAAAAAGTCTGTCATATTCCTGATAATTCAGCTCCTTATCATAAAAACACTGCCTGTAATTACTGCCTGATCCATGATATTCCGTATACAAAATACGCGCCGGAGTGTTCTCAACTGCCTCATCATAATGCTCCGGAAATACAAGTCTGGCTTCTTCATGCTCATAAAGAAAGTTTACATCTATCCTCTGCCACATCTCGCCCAGCATTTCCTTAACGCCTGACTTCTTTCCCTGTCTCATATGAACAGTCAGCTTCTCCAATGCATGGCAGCCTGTAAATGCACCACAGCCTATCTGCATCAGGCTGTCAGAAAACTCCAGCTTTTTCAGATTCCCGCAGCCATAAAAAATATATCGTCCAATCTCTTTTAAAGTGTAAGGAAAAACAATCTCCTCCACGTCATTTCCTGCCAGAACATGCTCTTCTCTGCCAAACTCAAGACCATCTGACACTTCCCACAGACTGGCATTTTTCAGGTCTTCCTTCTCATCCATATGGCTGGAGAATGCATACGGTGCTGCACTAATTACCAATTTGTCATCTATCATTCCCGGAATCTCAACTCTGCCCTCTATTCCAAAACACCGCAGAATTTCAATCTCGCCAGATTTCTCTCTGTAGTAAATCTTCATTTTCTCATTTCTCCCCGAAGATATTTTCTCTCAAAGCACATAAAATCATCCCTGAAAAGTATAATACTTCCCAGGGATTTTTTCCAGACAATATAATTAGCGTAAAACCAGCTCCGGTTTAAAATTCAGATAGTCTCCTGACACCAGCTTGTACTCTATTCCATCCACATAGCCTTTAAAGCTGTCATCATATCGCTTCTCTCCATGACAGTGAGAATAGATCACCTTCTCGGCGCCAAATTCCTGTGCCATCAGGGTAAACGGACTCTCCATCTCTCCAATACTTGTAGGCGGATAATGAAGAAACATGATAAACTTCTCATATCCTGCTGCCTTCGCCCCTTCAAAAGAGCAGCGCAGCCGCCCCAGCTCCCGCTCTCGGATCTTCAGAAAATGCTCATAGCTGTCTTTTCCTTCATAACAGCAGCCCTTGGTTCCCACCAGCGCATAATCCTCATATGTATAAAAATTATTCTGCAAAAATTCCAGCTTTCCCCAGAACATCTCATTCAGATCTTCTGTCTTCTTTGCATCCCAGAACATATCGTGATTTCCCCGAAGCAGGATTTTCCTGCCCGGCAGAGCCATAATAAAATCCAGATCTGCCTGACACTCTGCAAGATCTCTCCCCCAGGAATGATCTCCGGTAATCACTACTGTATCATTCTCTGTCACTCTCTTCTTCCAGTATTTCTCAATCTTAACTACATGATTCTTCCATCTTTTATCAAATACATCCATAGGTTTATTGACTGTAAACGAAAGATGAAAATCACCGATTGCGTATAGGCTCATTGTACACTCTCCTGTCTGTTCTGATTGTTAATTATCTTTCAATCTCGATGCTCATGGCATGCCAGGCTTCTCCGCCCCAGGTGGAATTTGCCTGGCCCAGATCTGTAAAGCCGAATTTCTCATACATCTTCACTTTTTCATCCAGACAGGTGAGGAAAAGTTTCTTTCGTCCTTTTTGTGCTTCCTTCTGGCAGTATCGGGATACCAGTTCACGTCCCAGTCCCTGCATACGATATTCCGGAAGGACATCCAGCCCCAGAAGCATGATATTTTTGCCTTCAGGATTACTCAGAGAAATATCTGTGAAAAATTCATCTCTGAAAGCCTCCTCATCTGTAGGAACTCCATTAAGAAATGCAGCCAGCTTTCCGGTTTCCTTATCCTCAGCTACCAGAAATGTTTCTGCTGTTGCTTTTATTCTCTCTGTCAGACTTTTCGGGGAACATGCCTCATTTGGCGGGAAACAGATCTGCTCGATCTCTATTGCCTGCTGTGTCTCCTCCGGTCTGATACATCTGAATTCAAATCTATCCATATTGTTTGTACTCATTTTATTATCCTTCTCCTGCTATCTTGTTATTTCCTGTATATTCGAGATCTGTAAGTTTCCCATATAGTTGTTTTATCTACATCGGGCAGCTTCTCTTTGATTTCTCATCCAGATCTTCCCGTATATAATGTGCATTAAACTCCATGTTAATGTCGCGGATTTCCTTCGTGCCATCAATATATTCCTGATACATCTCAGCCAGTCCCGCCATACAGCCATCACAGCTTGCAGATATATTCCCAAAAGATTCTTCCACAATCTGTTTTCTTTCCTCATATCTTTTATTTGATTGTAACATCTGAAAGCATTTTTGTGAAGCTAGGAAACAAGCATAAAAAACAGTCTGATTACGCCCTCTGAAAATATGTCAGTTTAAAGTGTTAAAGTTCTGGAATTTTAGATAACATCATGTTATACTTGTGAAGGAAAATGTGCAGGCAGTCCGGTCAGGTATAAAACATTCCTGAGTTCCGGCATTATCAAGAGCCTGTATGATATTATATGGAGGAAACAAATCATGTCTATGAAAATCAATCACGAGCTTCCTTTGCCGGAGGTTCTGAAATCTCAGTACCCTCTCAGCCAGGAACTCAAAAAAGTAAAAAAACAGAGAGATGAAGAAATACGCCGCATTTTTACCGGTGAATCAGATAAATTTGTGGTTCTTGTAGGACCCTGCTCTGCAGATAACGAAGATACAGTCTGTGAATATGTACACAAATTAAAAACAGTGGCCGATAAGGTTTCTGACAAACTGATGATTATCCCACGGGTTTATACAAACAAACCCCGTACCACCGGCGACGGCTACAAAGGAATGTTACATCAGCCAGATCCTGATAAAGCGCCTGACCTTCTTGCCGGAATCATTGCTATCCGCAAGATGCACATGAGAGTTATGCAGGAAACAGGACTCTCTTCCGCAGATGAGATGCTTTATCCTGAAAATCGCAGCTATCTGGATGATATTCTCTCCTACGAAGCTGTAGGTGCACGTTCCGTAGAGAATCAGCAGCATCGTCTCACTGCCAGCGGCATGGATATTCCGGTTGGTATGAAGAATCCTACCAGTGGTGATCTTTCTGTTATGTTGAATTCCGTCACTGCTGCACAGCATCCCCATCATTTTATCTACAGAGGAAATGATGTGGAAACTTCAGGAAACGATCTGGCACATACCATTCTCCGCGGAGGTGTAAACCAGTACGGACAGACTATTCCTAACTACCACTATGAAGATCTGATGCATCTGTCTGCTTTATATGCCAAAAAAGATCTTAAGAACCCTGCCATCATCGTAGATGCCAACCACTCTAATTCCAATAAACAATACAAAGAGCAAATCCGAATTGTCTCAGAAGTACTTCACAGTCGTAATTATAATCCGGAACTTAAAAAGCTGGTGAAAGGTGTTATGATTGAAAGCTACCTTCTGGAGGGCCGCCAGGATATCAGTGATCATATGACTCCTGGATGTTCCATCACAGATCCTTGCCTCGGATGGGAAGATACAGAACGGCTTATCTATGATATTGCTGAGAAATGCTGATTTATCAAGCGAATATTCTTCTTTTATATGTTATAATAGTCTCAATATATAACATCATTGAAAGAAGGTGATATCTATGATGCAGACAGGTGCTCTCATCGTAGCTGCCGGAAAATCATCACGAATGGGAGACTTTAAGCCAATGCTTCAGCTTGGCTCCATTTCCATTGCACAGCGCGTGATCAATAATTTCCGGCAGGCCGGAATCTCTAAAATAGTGGTGGTAACCGGATATCGCGCAGATGTTCTGGAATGCCACCTTGCTTCCAATAATGTAATCTTTCTTCGAAATGAAGACTATGAAAACACGCATATGTTTGATTCTGTCCGGATCGGACTTGAGTATCTGAAAGGCAAAGTGGATACAGTTCTCTTTACACCTGTAGACATTCCACTGTTTACAGCCCGGACTGTTACTCAAATGCTTTCTCTGGGGCATCCACTTGTAATCCCGGTCTGTAACGGCAGACCCGGCCATCCTCTCCTGATCCGGTCCACTCTTATTGATTCTATCCTAAATGATAAGGGTAAATCGGGGCTTAAGGGTGCTGTAAAAAACTGTGGAGAACCTATATATTATCTGGATGTAGATGATCCCGGCATCCTTCATGACGTTGATACACCAGAGGATTATGCCGAACTTCTCCGCATACATAACCAGAGCCTGATCCGTTCCGAAATCCATATTCAGCTGGCCAGGGAAAAAGTTTTCTTTGATGAAAAGCTCTATGCCCTTCTTACACAAATTCATGAAACCGGTTCTGTGCGCAATGCCTGTGAACGCATGCATATTTCCTATTCTGCCAGCTGGAACCTGATCCATACCCTGGAATCACAGCTTCATGAGCCCCTGATCAGCAGAAGCCAGGGTGGTATAAGGGGAAGCCATAGTGAACTGACACCATATGGCAAGGAATTTCTGAAACGATATGCCCGTTTTTCAGAAGAAACACGTAACTGCTCAAAAAAAATATTTGAAAAATGTTTCGGAGGATTTTTTGATGCTTAACTTTGATCTGACAGATTATATGAGGAGGTATTTTATTATATGAGAGCATTATTTCAGAAAATAAAACAGCAATTCCTGAAGGGATACGATCTGGTGCTTGTCTCTGTCACAGCATCCTCAGGATCTACACCAAGAGGTGCCGGTTCCCGCATGCTGGTCAACAAAAACGGTAGAGTTACCGGAACCATCGGAGGCGGAGCTGTAGAATATCGCGCTGAATGTATGGCATTAGATATCCTTGAAAGAAAGGAATCCTGTGAACATCAGTTCCTGCTAAACCGTAAGGATGTTGAAAATATCGGTATGATCTGTGGTGGTGACGTTACGGTCTTTTTTCAGTATCTGGATCATAACGACCCGATTATTGCAGAGATCACGGAAACTGCCGAAAAATTCTATGAAGAACGAAGAGATTTCTGGCTGATCTGCGATCTTCTCACCACTTCCGGTATGAGTCTCTACAGTCCTGCATGCGGTCTCATCGGAAATGCCAATGTTCCTTCTTTTGTATTGTCCTCTTTATCTGCAAAGCCACACCGCTATCGCAGTAAAGATTATGACCTGTTTTCTGAACAGATCGGAACTTCAGAAACCGTCTATGTATTCGGTGGCGGACATGTTTCACAGAAGCTTGTACCAATCCTTGCAAGCGTTGATTTTCGCTGTATCGTCCTGGAAGACCGGCCGGAATTTGCAGATCCTGCCCTTTTCCCTGGGGCAGTTGAAACAATGCTTTGTGATTTCAACCATCTGGATCAGTATATTTCCATCACAGCTGCTGATTATTGCTGCGTCATGACACGTGGGCATTCCTATGATACCATTGTACAGGCACAGCTTCTTGCCACACCGGCATGCTATATAGGTGTCATTGGGAGCCGTACAAAAAAAGCAGCTGTATTTCGCCGTCTCGTTGAAGAATACGGCATTGATGAACAGGATTTAAACCGCATCATCTCACCTATCGGACTGGAGATTAAAGCAGAAACACCGGCTGAGATTGCCATATCCATCACAGGACAGATGATCCAGATCCGTGCTGACAGAAAAGCTTCATTAAAATAAAAAGAAACGCCGGAACCGGGTATCATTACCGGAACTGGTGTTTCTTTTATTATTTATTGTACAGTCCTTCTACATCTCTGTCTGATCTTTATACAGTTCCTTTCAGAACATTTTCCAACTGTTCATCGGACAGATCAACATGATAAAAAAGATCAAAAAGTTTATGTATTTCTTCATTGATATCACATTTAATATATTCCGGATAAATCAATGCTGAGAACCATCGCATACCGATCAGACGATTTGGTCCTGCCGGACGATCCACCCAGCTAAACGGTGCATTAGGAGTTCCATAAACCTTTTGGTCCTGTACTGCTTTTAATGAAGCATAATCCGGATTGCTCAGGATATCTTCTGCTGCAGAATTTCCGCTTTTATCTGCCTTTGGTTCACCATTTACAACAATCACATCCGGATTCCATGCAAGAAGCTGTTCTGCTGAAATCTGAACACGGGATCCATCTCCCAATTCCAGATCTGCAACATTGACTGCATTGATGGCATCAAGGATCTGTGCATGCTGGGATCCCCTGGGTGCAGTTTCCAGTGAATCCTCCCCATTACCGAAGTATACACTGACCTTCTTTTCTTCTGGAATATCTGAAAGTGCATTAATATCAGTAAATACCTGCTCCGCATACTGAGCAAGCTCTTCTGCATGATCTTCTACGCCAAGAAGTTCGCCCATAAAACGAAAAGCTTCCGCAGAATTATTAAGCTCGTTGTCTACTGCAACAACCGGAATCCCAAGGCTTTCTGATAACGCATCGCAATCAGAAACCATTGCATCATTAATCTTTCCACTATTAATAGCAATTGTAGGATTGGCAGCAATTACTGCTTCATAATTGACAGCATCACCCATTCCAAAATTAGGAAGATCCTGATATTTGTCCAGAATAATAGATTTCTCAACATCATTCAGTTCATAATTCCACCCAAGAAGCTTATCCGGTGCAACCATATACAGAAAAATTGCAGCTACCGGACCTGCTGAAAAAACAGATTCAATATTTTCTGCTGCAGGGACCGTCACTTTTCTTCCTGCCATGTCTGTGATCTCACGGGTTTCAGCAGTTTCCTGTGTGGCATCCTGCTCCCCACTCTGCGTCGGCTCTTCAGTAGCAGCCTTCGTTTCAGAATATCCTGTTAAAAGACTGACTGACATCACCAGACATATAAGCAGAGCCAAAAGTTGTCTGTACTTTTTCATAACCTCTCTCCTTTCTTTTCTCCACATTACTCATAATTGACGCTTGGTCAAGCGGATATTCGCAATCCGCTTCGCTACTTGCTCATAACCGAATAACTGCTCCGCAGTTTATCAGAAGGAGCTTGCACTCCTCCTGATGCAATCAAGTCCCCACTCACTGCTTATTGCTTTTCGCAATTGAAGCAGGGGACTTACTTGATTCGATTAAATTGACTATACATCATTTAAGTATTATAATGTATATGCGAATAGTTTTTAAAAACAATTCGGTTTTTCTGAGTATAACACCGTAAATTTGATCAGTCAAGTTACAAGGATGAATGATTATGAATCTGACAGCTAATGAAAAAAAAGCAGCTACTGCCCGGCAAAGACGATATGTTCTGCTGTTGGCGGTTATGCTGGTACTTTTGTTTATCATTATAGTACTCTCATTCTGGGTGGGATATTATCCGCTTACACCAGTGCAGGTACTAAATGCATTTTTATCAAAATTTAGTTTTAAAGGAGATATTTTACCCCAGGCAGTTACCATATTCTGGAATATCCGTCTGCCCCGTATTCTGTCTGCTTTATTTATTGGTGCTTCCCTCTCGGTAGCAGGTGCAACCTATCAGGGAATGTTTCGCAATCCACTGGTATCTCCGGATATTCTTGGAGTTTCTTCCGGTGCAAGTCTCGGAGCTGCTTTTGCAATTTTAAACGGAGCTTCCAACTGGATGATTCAGCTTTCTGCTTTTGCAGGTGGTGTGGTCGCAGTAGCCGCATCCTATCTTATCAGCCGAAAATCCGCACATTCCCAGACCCTCAGTCTTGTTCTGACCGGAACTATGATCATGTCACTCTGCAATGCCGGTGTCACAATGATCAAATACGTGGCAGACCCCAATGATGTTCTCCAGCAAATTACTTTCTGGCTTATGGGCAGCTTAACCAAAACCACAACCAAATCCTTTTCCTGGAGTGTTCTTCCAATGATCATTGGATTAAGTCTGATTTTTATTTTTCGATGGCAGATCAATCTGCTGACTTTGGATGAAGAAGAAGCCAAAAGTTTAGGAATCAATGTGCGTAAATATCGTCTGATTTTTATAGTCGCTTCCACATTACTCAGCGCCGCTGCAGTCTGTCTTGGAGGATTGATCGGATGGGTCGGGCTGATGATCCCCCATCTGGCACGTGCACTGGTTGGCGTTGATTACAGAAGGCTGATACCTGCAAGTGCGATCCTTGGCGGCGGATATCTGATACTTGTTGATGATATTTCCCGTTCCCTTTTGTCCATGGAACTTCCACTTGGCGTTGTCACAAGTATCATGGGCGCCCCCTTCTTTATCTATCTTATCATCAAACGAAAGGAGCGCGCGTAATTATATGCTTCTGGAAATTGAAAATGTTTTTGGCGGTTACGGCAATGGTGATATTTTAAAGGGTATCAGCTGCAGCGCAGACTATGGTGATGTGCTTTGTCTGCTTGGTCCTAATGGCTGTGGAAAAACTACTCTGTTCCGCATGATATTAGGTTCCCTTCCTGTTTCTAATGGAAAAATAAAGATAGCCGGAAAAAATATTAGTGACTTTACAACCAAAGCACTGGCAAATATGATTGCATATATTCCCCAATATCATTCCCCTGTATTTGCCTATACAGTTCTTGATATGGTAATTATGGGGCGTGCTTCTCATTTCTCCGCATTTGAAACCCCAAAAGAGCCTGATCAGGAAGCAGCTTTTGCTGCCTTGGAGAAAGTAAATGCCCTGCCTCTTGCCAACAGGAAATATACTTCCTTAAGCGGAGGACAAAGGCAATTGGTTTTAATTGCCCGTGCAATCTGTCAGTCTGCAAAAATCTTCATCATGGACGAGCCAGCCGCCAATCTGGATTATGCAAATCATCAGCTTCTCATGGAAGTAATTTCAGGGCTGGCCAACCAGGGATATTGCATTATTATGTCAACACATAGTCCTGAGCATCCCTTTTCCGTGGGAAACAAAGTTCTTCTCATGAAATCCGGAAAGGTTATGGGATTTGGCTCTCCCAAAGAAATCATTACATCTGAAACCTTACAATCTGTTTACGATATTGAAATGGATGTGATAACTACATACGACCGCTATGGCCGTGAACGAACTATCTGTTTACCGGTAAATAGCTCAGCCAAAACAGTTCATGAGAAATGATACGTGGGTTACAATTATGGAACTATTACAAAATAAAATGGGACTTTACTATGACTCAACATATATTTTTAACTGGTAAAAAACACATTGGAAAATCTACATTGATCCAAAAGATATTGGATGATTATAAGAAAAACGCTGATGGATTCCTGACTGTCCGCACAAAAGACTATCTAAAGAATCAGTATTCAGTTCATATGTACCATCTAAAAGAGAAGGAATTCCCAAACGAATCTAATCTTTTGTTTTTATGCGGAAAAACAGATGAACACACTGCCGATACCTTTGATCGTCTTGGATGCAATATTCTTTCCATGTGTTCTGACTGCTCTTTAATTGTTATGGATGAACTTGGTCCACATGAAGCAGACGCTGCTTTATTTCGTAAAAAAATCTTAAACCTTTTGGATGGGCAGACTCCCATTTTAGGGGTATTACAGGAACCTGCAGAATCTTTCTGGCCTGAAATTGTAAATCACCCAAAGGTTGAAATCATTACAATTTCTGAAGACAATCGGAATGACAGAGCTTTACTCAATTACATTCAATGTAAAATTTCTTCTCCTTAATGATTACTCCCGGGGCTATGCCATCGGAACTAACCAAAGGGTCAAGTAGCCTTGTCAAGTAAAAAAATAACCGCTAGAAGCCTTGATTTCTAGCGGTTTTACGTGCGTTAGAGGTTGCTGCGTGCCAGTGGCACGCGTTTAGCAACGACCGGAGCAAAGCGTAGATCGAACCCGTTCGAGTCCGACCCGGACTCGAATAAAAAATAAGACAGTGCATATGCACTGTCTTATTTTTTATTAGCGTGCGTTAGAGGATTCGAACCCCCGGCCTTTTGGTCCGTAGCCAAACGCTCTATCCAGCTGAGCTAAACGCACATCCTTGTGAAGTTTTTATTTTGTGTCCCTCACAACATTGACCATTTTACTCTATACTAAAGCATTTGTCAACACCTTTTTTAAATTTTTTTATTTTTTTCTTTTATCCAATACAATTCATTATTTTGCAAAAATTCAGTTCCGTCTTAATGCCTCTATCGGACTCAGTTTTGCAGCCTTTTTCGCAGGATAAATTCCAAAGAATACTCCCACAGCACAGGAAAACAAAGTCGCCGCCATAATTGTACTCAGGCTGATTCCCGGAGTGATGGACATTCCCATACTACTGCTTATGATTGAACAGATTACATATCCGCCAATCACACCCAGAACAATTCCTATCACCCCTCCAATCACCGTCAGAATTGCCGCCTCTGCCAGAAACTGCATCATAATAGAAGAGGTTTTCGCTCCCAGTGACTTACGGATACCAATCTCTCTGGTACGTTCTGTTACGGAAACCAGCATAATATTCATAACGCCGATACCGCCAACCAGAAGGGAAATCCCCGCCACAAAGGAGATAAAAGCAGTCACCATATCCAGCATCTGATTCATAGAGCTCATAATATCCTGAAAGCTCTGTACCTGAAAGTAATCTTTTCCTGCACACTGATGTCTTTTTTCCATCAGTTTTACCACTTTGTCAGCAACATCCTGACTGTTTAAGCTCTTATCTGCCTGCATTGTTACTGAGAAAAAGTAATCGGATACACCGGTGAATTCATTCATTGTAGTATAGGGAACATTAATAGTCACCGGCATTCCCTCATAAGTATAACTGACAAAGGTTCCATTTTCTTTCTGGGTTGTCACCCCGCAGATATGAAGACTTTTGGTCAGTCCATAGCAGTTGACATCTACAGTCATTCCAACCACATCATCTGTGCCAAAAAGTCTTTTTGCATCTGCATCGGAAAGCACACAGACATTTTTTGCTTCCTGAACTTCATTTTCCCCGAAATATACTCCATGCTTCATGGTGGCATTATTTAACAGTTTCGCATCCGGTCCCTCACCTGTCAGCATAAGAGAAAAATTCCCCTTACCTGTGGTAGTTTCTCCACTGAATGAATCCGAAACATTTACTCCTTCTATACCGTCTACCGCCCGGATTGCTTCCACATCATCCGCAGTGATCCACTCCTCATCTGTCTGTGCCTCATCGCTGACACTGATGGCAATCTGCCCGCCGCCGATATCATCAATTTCACTGTTCATCTGGTTTTTGGTTCCTTCACCCACAGATACAATGGCAATTACAGAAGCAATACCAATGATAATGCCAAGCATAGTCAGAAAAGAACGTCCCTTATTTGCCATAATATTATGGACTGCCATCTTGATATATTCATACAGATTACTCATCAGCATCCTCTCCTGTCTGCTCAGGAACTGCCTGTACTTCCATTCCCTCTGTGTAATCACCCAGATCTGCGATTACTTTTTCTCCTTCTTTGATTCCATCCGTAATTTCCACATAATCCTCTGAGCTGATTCCTGTGGTAATATTTCTCTTTGTCACCAGTCCATCTTCTATCACATAGCAGAAGGAACCTTCTTTGCCGATATTGATCACTTCCACAGGAAGAGTCACCACATTTTTCGCAGAAGCCGCATAAATCTTAACCTTTGCATCTACCCCCAGGAAAATATCTTCATCTGGATCATCAATGCTTACTGTTGCTGAAATGACCGGCGTTCCTTTTTCATTCTGCACCGCAATATGACTCATTTTTGTTACAGTACCCTGATAAGTATTATCCCCCAAGGTAATCTCAACAGACTGCCCCTCTTTCACTGTATTGTAATCATATTTAGAGAGAGTCACATCCACACTTGCCTTGTCTGTATTCTCAATAGTAAACAGTTCCATCCCCTGAGTAACTGCTGCTCCCTGCTTAATATCTGCCTTGGATATGATTCCGTTAAATTCCGCGGTGATTCCTTTCTTTCCTTCCTTCACCAGCTCCTCGGCTGATTTTGCGTCCAGTTCGGAAAGATTATCCGTTACTTTCAGTTTCTCTTTTTCTTCTTTTGTCAGGCTTGTGGAATCTGCCTCTGCGATAGCTTTCTCAGAAGCCAGATCTGACTGAAGCTCTGCAAGTTCATCGCTTGCTGTCTCAAGCGCACTTTCCAGAGCAGAAGTATCCGCAGTTACTGTCCCGCCATCACTTCCACTGTAATCATATCCGGAGGAGGAAGAATCTTCCCCATCACTGTCATCTGCATCTGAACCGTCTGAAATTCCCCATGAGTAATCTGCACTGCTTTCTGTGAAATCAGAAAGTACCGGCATTTTCGGTGTCTGCTGCTTAAGATCATTATAAGTCTGCTGTGCCTGCTGCATTGCGAGCTGTGCCTGTGTTCTTGCAGCCTCCGCATTATCCAGAGCCTGTGTATTCTCATCTGAAGGGTCTGCCTGCCATGTTGCAAATGCCATCTGATATGTGGTGTCTGCCTGATTATAATCGCTTTGTGCCTGATTATACTGTGCATTCAGATCTGAGAGCTGCTGCTGGTACTGCGGAAGAGTCTCCGTTTTGTATGTATAAAGTGCGGCCTGATATTTACTCTGGATTTCCTCCTGTTTCTTTGCCTCTGCCTGGGCTTTTGCCTGAGCTTCCTGCTGCTGTGCCTGAGCCTGAGCTGCTACCTGTGCAGATGCCTGAGCTGCCGCTTCACGCTGTGCCGCTGCTGCTGCCGCTGAAATCTGTGATTTCAGAGACGAGACATAAGCCTTTTTATCCTTTATTTTCTTCTCAAGCTCCTGAACATTCTTTTTGGCATCCTTCTGCTTCTTCTCTGCTTTATCAGATTTATTTCTTGTATCTTTTGTATCGTACTTTGTTGATTTCAGATTCAGTTCTGCTTTCCGGTTATCTTTTTCCAGATCCTCTGTATTAAACTCGATCAGTTTTGTTCCCTTTTTTACCACATCGCCCTGGGAAAAAGAAACCGTTTTCAGTTCTGCATTTACAGGAGAATAATAAGTCTTCTCTTCTTCACTTCCCACTGTTCCTGTGGCATCTATGATTTCCTCAACATCACCCTTCTCTGCAGTTACCACCTGAATCTGCGGGATTTGATTTTCTGTAGAATTCCTCTGACCTGCTACTGTAACTCCGCCGGCAACAACGAGAACAGCTGCTGCTCCAATAATAATTTTCTTTTTACTTTTCTTTTTTTTCATAATATTTGTCTCCTTGTAACCGGGTTTATGCATCCAGCTGATTTTTTATATATTCTTCTTTCCCATAGTTTTTATTGATAAAATCTGACTCTATCTTTCCATCCATAATTCTGACTACACGCCTTGCCTGAGCAGCAATCCCATTATCATGTGTGATCAATATAACCGTTTTTCCCTGCTCGTGCATACTTTTAAGAATCTGAAGAATCTCCTTACTGGATGCAGAATCCAGATTTCCTGTAGGTTCATCTGCCAGGATCACCGGTGGCTGGGCCGCGATTGCTCTTGCAATAGCCACCCTCTGCTGCTGTCCTCCTGACATTTCATTTGGTCTGTGATCCATACGTTTCTCAAGCCCTACCATGGTCAGTGACTCTACTGCCAGCTTATGTCTCGTTTTTCTGTCTACCCCTCTGTAAACCAGCGGTAGTTCCACATTTTCAATTGCAGTCAGATTTGAGATCAGATTAAATCCCTGAAAAATAAATCCGATCTCCCGGTTTCTGACTTCTGATAGTTCATTATCTTCCATTGTAGACACATCAGTTCCATTCAGAAAATATTCGCCGGATGTAGGCACATCCAGACATCCCAGCATATTCATAAATGTAGACTTTCCCGAACCTGACTGTCCGATAATAGCAACAAACTCACCCTTATTAATTTCCAGATTAATATGATCCAGCGCCCGCACTTCATTCTCGCCGGGATTATATATCTTACACAAATCTTTTACTCTGATCAGTGCTTCCTCCATCTTTTCCTCCTCTCTCTTATAGCAATTCCACAAAAATTATTTTACGGAATTGCTATAGATATATAAAAGGGCAGGCTTCCGGTTCCCCAAAAGCTCTGCCCTTATCTGCGGAATCTGCAAGTCTCTGTTAATCAGAAACGATGCAGCCTCCCCAATTTCTTCATTTTTTATGCATCCAGTAAAAATGCTTTATATGCCTTCTTAGCTTCATAGACATCTGCTTTACTTGTGATTTCCCACGGTGCATGCATACTGAGCACTGCAACACCACTGTCAATGACCTCCATTCCATAGAGTGCAGCAATATATGCGATTGTTCCGCCGCCGCCTACATCAACTTTACCAAGCTCTGCTGTCTGGAATGCGATCTCATGGCTGTCAAAAATATTTCTGACTCTTGCCACATACTCTGCATTTGCATCATTTGATCCTGATTTCCCTCTTGCACCTGTAAATTTATTCAGCACAATACCTCTTCCGAAATAAGCTGCATTCTTTTTCTCAAATGCGTCTCCATATGCAGGATCGTAAGCAGCACTTACATCAGAAGAAAGCATGCTGGAATTCTTCAGTGCTCTTTTTAATTTCAGATCACTGTAACATCCCATTGCATCAAGAAGCTCTGCTGTCGCATTCTCAAAGAAACGGGACTGCATTCCTGTTGCACCTACACTTCCGATTTCTTCCTTATCTACAAGCAGGCAGCATGCGGTACGCTTCGGTGCTTCCATCTCAAGCATTGCAAGCAGGGATGTATATGCACAAACCCTGTCATCCTGTCCATAAGCAGCGATCATACTTCTGTCAAGTCCACACTCTCTTGCCTTTCCGGCAGGTACGATCTCCAGCTCTGCTGAAAGGAAATCTTCTTCTTCTATATCATATTTATCTTTGAGGATATTCAGTACGTTCTGTTTCACTGCTTCCTTCTTCTTATCATCCTCAAGATCCTTCAGCGGTCTGCTTCCGATCAGAATATCAAGGTTCTCACCCTCGATCACTTCTGAAGCTGTTTTCTGAAGCTGCTTTCCTGCAAGATGGATCAGAAGGTCTGTAATATAAACGATGGGATCATTCTCATCCTCTCCAATATTTACCTGAACTACGCTTCCGTCTTTCTTTGCCACTACTCCATGGATGGCAAGAGGAATGGTTACCCACTGATATTTCTTAACACCACCATAATAATGAGTGTCCAGATATGCAAAATCTGTATCCTCATACAGAGGATTCTGTTTGATATCAAGACGAGGGGAATCAATATGTGCTCCCAGAATGTTCATACCTTCTGCAATATCGTCCTGTCCAATATGAAACAGTGCAACGATTTTCTTCATTCCTACAGTATAAACTTTATCTCCTGCTTTCAGTTTTTCGCCTTTCGCAGCTTTCTCCTCCAGACATTCATATCCTGCTTCCTGTGCCTCTTTAATGATCTGTGTCACACATTCACGCTCTGTTTTACCTACATCAAGGAAGTTACGATATTCCTTTGCAACCTTTTCCAGTTCTTTTTCTTCTGCTTCTGTATAAGAAAGCCATGCATTTCTACGTTCCATTACCTGTTCCGCCTTTCTGCTCTCATCCGTATTTTTTCTTCCTCTATAGTGCATTCTATTATATAGTATTTCGCGTTTTATTATATAACATTGCAGAAGTTTTTTCCAGCTAATGTTACGTTACAGTAAACAGTAATCCTCTTATGGACAAACTACAGAATTTCGTCTATAGTAATATACATCAGCAGACATTCCGGAAATTGCGGATGTCTGATTTTTCAGCAGGAGGCAACTATATATGCAGAATTCAGAAGTACTGCGTCAGCAGCTTCATTCCATACACAGAAAAAGCTACCCGGCCTACAAGGGCTTAAAGGGCGCTTACCGCTTTGAAAATTTCATTCTTTCCATTGACCATGTCCAGGGAGATCCCTTTGCCTCTCCCTCCCATATCAGTATACAGATCTCTCACAGAGATTCTGTTTTTCCCAGTGAATATTACAAGGATGTACTTACCAGAACCACCCTGTGTGATTACCTGACACGCCAGTTCGAACAGCAGGTAAACCGCTACACCTTCCGTGCAAAGGGTTCCGGAAAAAGCGGTCTGATTTCTGTTAGTCATTGTGGTCAGGAAATCCTTTCCAGAACAGCCTGTGAGATTACAGGCAGAGGTATTACTGCTCGCTTTTTCATTGGTTTCCCAGCCAACGGAAGAACGATCAATGCCCTGGAGCTGGAGAAAATCCTTTTTGATTATCTCCCTGTCTGTGTACAGAAAGCATTTTTCTATTCCAGCACAAATAAAAAAGAACTCCGCAACTTTATGGAACTGGCTCTGGATCAGGAGTATATTCGTCAGGAACTTCTCCGCAGAAAGCTTACCGCCTTTGTAGCAGATGGTTCCATCCTTCCCAGAGAAAGCGGGATTTCCTCCCGTCCTATGAAAAACGCCATCCCCTTTTCCGCTCCGGAAAGCCTTCGGATCTCTATGGAGCTTCCTCACAAAGGTACTCTCACAGGTATGGGAATCCCACAGGGAATCACCCTCATTGTAGGCGGTGGTTATCACGGTAAGTCTACTCTTCTCAATGCACTGGAACTTGGCGTATACAACCATATCCCCGGAGACGGCAGAGAATATGTGATCACAGACTGCACTGCTGTCAAGCTTCGCTCAGAAGATGGACGTTTCATTAAGGATGTAGACATCTCCCTGTTTATCAATGACCTGCCCAACCAAAAGGATACCCATTGTTTTTCTACCCAGGATGCCAGTGGAAGTACCTCCCAGGCAGCCGGAATCGTGGAAAGCATGGAGGCAGGCAGCCATCTTTTTCTGCTGGATGAGGATACCTCTGCCACCAACTTTATGGTACGGGATGCTTTTATGCAGCAGGTAATACAGCGTGAAAAGGAGCCTATTACCCCCTTTCTGGAACGTGCAGGTGAGCTTTATAAAAAGGCTGGTATTTCCACTATCCTGGTAGCCGGAAGCTCCGGTGCTTTTTTCCATATTGCAGATACTATCATACAGATGGATAACTATGTACCCAGGGACATTACAGACTCTACCAAAGCTCTCTGTGCCAAATACCCTCTGCCTGCATTCTGTGCTCCCGCCTTCGCATCTCCACACAGTTATCGAATTATGACTAAAGCACCCCAGGATCGCCTGAAAACCAAAGTTTCCAAAACTGATGGCTTCTCTCTGGGCAGACAGGAGATTGATCTGCGTTATACTGAACAGCTCATTGACCCAGAACAAACGGCTACCCTGAGTCTTCTGTTAAAATATGCTGTAGAAAATATGATTAATGGAAAACGTACCTTATCTGAAATTGTCGAAGATCTTGAAAAAAAGCTAAAAAAAGAAGGAATGTCTTTCCTTTACGGAGACCGCCAGATTTCCTGCGGCTATGCCCTCCCCAGACTTCAGGAAATCTATGCCTGCTTTAACCGTTACCGTCGTCCCTGAGATTCTGAGTATCTGTGGATGCAGACAACACAAAATCCCCGCTCCTACAGCGATCTTGCCATAGGTGCGGGGATTCATCGATCATTTTACACTTTTATAGGGAAAGGAAAGATTTTATCTTAAGGTTCGTCACTCCCTTAAGATGTAAATATCATATCGCATAAATGTGAGAAAAATTTGTCTAATTTATAATAAAAAAATAAAATTTATAAAAAAACTGCAAAGAATGTTGATTTTACGGGATTCTTGGAATGCAGATTTTGGTTTTACCCCAATTATTACCCCAATCCGCTGATCTTATTCAAAAAAGGCAGCAGTTATAAAACTGCCACCTCACTAAATCCATTCTCTATTTGTTTCATTTCCTGCTGCTTTGTATTCGGAAGGACATGCGTATACAGATCTGCCGTCATAGCCAGACTACTGTGTCCCAGAATTTTCTGGAGTGTCTGCATATTCCCACCCTCTTCTATATATCGTGTCGCAAACGTATCTCTGAAAGCATGGTGGGTAAATCTCTCAATCTCTATGCCCTGCTGCCGGAGCCGTTTCAGAACATTATTGATAGAAAATGATACTGTAGCCGATGCTACCGCTTTAGCTCCATTACTCCCGATAAAAACATTATTGTCCATCTTCCTTGCATAAATCTCTCCATAAACTAAAGACATCTTAGTCCTCTGCATCTGCAGAACTTTTTTGATAGTGTCATTCATAGGAATATCGCGCTTGCTGGTGTCAGACTTTGGCAAAGTTTCTTCAATCCCGCCTCCCTCTTTCCAGCTCACGGTCTTGCTTACGTGGATCACGTTATTGATGTAATCTATATCACGCCACTTCAGGGCCATGATCTCATTGAGCCTCATTCCAGTGCACAAAGAAAAACAGAAAAATTCATAAAGCCATTCTGTCTTAGATTCCCGTATAAATGCCTGTTGTTCCTCCCTGGTTAATGCCCTATGTATAGTTTCACTTGCTTTTGGCCTATCGTCCGTCCTAAGGGGCTTTACATTGGCGGCAGGATTCTTAACAATAATTTCATCGTCAATAGCCGCATTCAACACTGTTTTTAAAACTACTATAACACCGTTGGTCATTGATGCACTTAACTTCTTTGATAGGTCCTGCTGTAGCTTTACTACTTCACGCTTCTCTATCTTCTGAATCTTAGTCTTTCCCAGAACCGGCTTAATATGGTTATTGTACTTTGACCTGTTTATTTTAAGGCTACTATCTTTGATCACTCCTATCCTGGACTTCTCCCACTCCTCAAAATATGCATCCAGTGTTATGTTCTTATTTGAATTGTACAGACCAGCTTTAATTTCCTCACGAATCCTAGCCTCGTTCTCTGCGCATTCTTTTACATTATGACCATAAGCGCTGTACCGCTTGCCATCTACAGTAAAACGTTTTTCGAATAAACCATTTTCCTTTTTTCGCATCCCTGATGGTATTCTTGCCATTATATCACCTGTCTTTCTATTGGCAATAGGGCAGCAGTCCGCCGCCCCTCTAATTACCCCAACAACCTTGAAACATAAGCATAGATTACTTTCAGCCAGTGAAGATCGTTACACTTCTGAATCAGTTTAATAGTTTCTTCTTTGTAATCCATATTAATATCCCCTGTTCTTTAATACTCTGGCAATGAATCTATAGAAGAATTCAAGCAGGCTATCATCGCTTACCTTCTGTAATATCTCAATAGTTTCTTTCTTGTAATCCATATTAGTACCCCCACTGCTTCTTAAATGAGACAATTACGTTATACAAAAATTTCAGAAATTTCTCGCTCTGGATTTCATTCAAGAGATTTCCAATTTCTTTTTTATAATCCATGCTATACCTCCGTACCACTATCCTATCAGCGTTTTCATGAATACATAGATTGACCTTAGCCAATAAATGTTATCTATCTTCTCCAACATCTCAATTATCTGCTTTTTGTAGTCCATGTTATGCCTCCGCCACTTTCACATTATCTTTAATCCGCTTTACCATCAGATAATTAGCAAGGTTATGTACTCTCTTAAGGTCTTCCAGATCATTCATCATTAAAGCATCTGTAATCAGCCAGAAACGCTCCTGATCTTCCTCTGGCAGTTCCATAAATACTTCATTGCTGGAACAAGCCACCTGAAAGAGTTCTGCCAGCTCATAGGTGTGCTGTAATGATCTTCTATCTTTGTTAGCCTGGACAACGTCCATAATTGCCTTTCTGCAAGGAACCTGAGTTAAATTACATTTCTCCATTGTTTTCTGCCTCCTGTTCCTTTTTAATCTGCTGGTTATAGCATCCTCTAACAAATCCAAAAGATAAGTCTAATAGTTCTACATCATCCATCCTTAACGCCATACTAATAATGTCTGACTGTCTGGACAGTACTCGAACCTGCTTACGACACACATTCCAACTTTCTTCCCAGTCTTTCGCCTCTTCCTTTGCTTCCTCGAGCTGTTTCTTGAGATCTGCGATAATCTCTGTTGCCATAACCACACCTACACCGTCTATTTCCTGTGCTGGAACACCTGTGGCCCGCATCACTTCTGTTTCTTCCTGTGTCATTAATACTTCCTTTTTACTCATATCTCATTCTCCTTATCCAGTTCTTTAATGTAATCGCATACCTTGGCAACCACAAAGCCACTGATAAAAATTGTAAGAACATCCATTACTGATATCATTTTGTTTGTTCCTTTCCTTTGTTGTCTGAGGGGAATGAGTATGTTATAATACGCACAACCCCTCAATTTAGCTGAATGTCGGGTTACTTTGCCTTTATCAGAGTTGCCGCTCTGGTAAGGGCTTTTTATTAAATTATTTCTACCTGAGACTTTCCAAAGAAACTTGCCTTGTATTCTGCGCCGTCTCCCCTGCTTCCCCAGATAAGAGAACATCCGAATAATGCCTTGGAACCATGAACCACTTTATATCCCAGTTCTTTCCATTTAGCAAAAGTATTCGTCTCTTCAGTGATTCCTGCTGCCTGCTTCGCACTTTCGATACGCTTTGCATTGATTTCCTCAGCCTTTGCGCTCAACCATGCTCTATGAAGAGCTTCTGCAAAGCGGATGTCCTTTGTCTTGCGGTAAATCTTCCATGCTTTCAGCATGATCTTTGATAAGTTGTACTTCATGTTCTTATCCCTCCTTTTATCGGAATTCCCAACAGCCCCGGCAGGTCTTAAAGCTATCTAAGGTTTCTCGACCATCTCATTATCCCCTTACCCTTACCCGATGTTATGTTAGTGTCTTTGGTACATCTTACAATCACTTCATTTTCACTCTTCGCTGTTGTCTGTTCCCTTGAACTGATTATAGTATAAACATTTCTGTTTATAATGTCAATAGTTTTGTTTAAATAATTTCATTTCTTTTTTCCACTTTAATGTTGTCTTTTTAAATATTATCGTTTATAATTTATTTATATATCAAACATCAAATATTAGAGGTGAATTATTATGGCAGTTTCAGAACAGGTCAAAATATTATGTGTCAAACTCGGTATAAGTGTATCTGAGCTTGCTCGCTTATATGGTTCAAGTCCTCAAGCATTTAACCAAAAATTAAAGCGAGAGGGATTTACTCCAGCAGAACTCAAAAAAGTAGCAGAAGCAGCAGGATGTATCTATCAAAGTTCGTTTATTCTTCCTAACGGGGATAAAGTAACCGATTAATAACATGAAATACTCTCATACTCAAATTATAAAAACTAATTTCCCATTATGGGGCATTCCGCATACTGATCCTATTTATATTCTGGTTCCGTCTTCTATAGTAAATTCCGGAAAATCAGTCGATTACTATAACAATTCTGTTAATTTTTCAGAGATAGATAAAGATATCAGGCGCGGATTATACCAAATAGTAGCACCTATTCCTGATACAAATACCAAACAAATTTTCGAATCGTATATATTAGGATTAAAGAGTCTTCTTGAAAATTGTAATTATCAAGTTTTTAACGTTTGGGACTATGGATTGTTATATATTATTGAAAATACATTAATCCTTTATATTTCTATAAATATCGAATTTACTAATTCACTTGTTGTTGAAGAAATATTCGATGCTGGACATTATGATTTCGGAATAAAAAAATACACTCGCACAATTCCCTTGTGCTCTTACTGGGGATTTAATGGTATTTTGGGCTATTCAAATCCATATCACATAAGTAAGTATGAACTAATTAACACTGCGTTTCCTAATCTACAAATAAATGATTTATACAACAAATGGGAGGGAATTCCGTATTCTTATGCACTATTCGATCTTAAAGAAGAGCCTTATCATGGGATTGCAATTCGTCATACCAATGCGAAACAAACTTTAAAAAAAATATATGACATTGGTTCAGATCTCTTGTTTGCCTGCGTTACATGTTCTAACCCAAAACACTTCAATACCTGGGCAGGATTAAAATATTTATTTACTTTTAATTCCGATATGCATACTGTTTTAACTGGTCGTTTGAATGGTACTTTTGATATTTCATGGAGAAAGAAAAATTTAGGAAATGGAAAACTCGGTATCGAAGAAAAAGGAATGTCATTTTGCTGGCTCACTGCATATATGAAATCTTATAATGATGTAGAATTATTAAAATCCATTGAAAAAGGAATGTATGCAGATATTGATTTATATGAATATTCAATTCCAGAAAACAAATGGAAATCAGAGCAACTTATGTTTCAATTAATAACCCAAATGTTTCCTAAAAAACCTGTTTACTATCAATATCGTGCCGATTTCTTAAAACAAGGAAACAGTCAATTGAGTTATGACGTTTTTATACCAAGTCTTCATCTAGCTTTTGAATATCAGGGGAAGCAACATTTTGAACCTATTGATTTTTTCGGTGGAAAAGATGGCTTTGAAAAACAACAATGGCGCGACAAGCAGAAACTCAAACTCAGCATTGAAAATCATATAACTCTTGTATACATCAATTATTGGGATGACTTAAACATTCAATTAATACAGCAACGAATCAAAGAAGCCCAGCGTAGAAATCAAATATAGTATATTTATCCAGGCAGCCAGTAGAGCGGCTGTGGTTCCCCTGATCCTGAGCCTTGACAGGAGGGGATGCTTATGAGCGATTACGAGATATTTATGATAATCCTGACAACAGCCAGCTTAATTGTATCTATCCTTACATACACACATAAGAAATAGCCGCCCTGCTCTCTGGTAAAGAATAGGCGGCTACGTCTTAAACATATATCTTGCCAGGACGGGGAACCTTGACTTCCCTTACTGGCTGTCTTGATAAGTATATTATATGCCAGCCCCCAGAATTTGTCAATTTCCATTTGCCCACACTCTCATCTGCTGCCGCTTCGCCTATTCAATTTATCGGGATCCATTCTCGGCATTTCCCTTATGCTTTCCACACCGTTCATTGCTTTGTAATAATCGTCTATTTTTCTTTATTCTACCTTACCCTATACAAATATACCCTTGCACTGTTTCCATCCATTTTCACATTATTTCATGCCTGTACTCTGGACAAATAAAACATTTCACGCCGTACACTGTAAATACCGCATAGCTTCCAATCGATTCTTGCAGTCCTGGTAAATATCTTTGTAATTACGTCCTGCTGCCATGCCAGTTCTTAAAGTATGCGCTATCAGATGTTCCACCAATGACAGATCATCTAACTGACTTCCGGCAGCAGTTGTCTTGTCAGTGATTCCTACACTCTTATATGCCAGTCTGGTATAATTGCTGTAATAGTGATCTGCGTGAGTGCTTCCCTGCGCTCTGGCATATTCCACAAATTCCTTGATAACATCCGTCTCTGCTCTTCTGGTGATCCTCTCTTCCTGATCTGCTATCTGATAAGCAGCAGTATTCTTTTCATAAACAAGTCTTTCCATCCGATTGAACGCATCAATATACTTCCATTTCCAGGCATCCACTTCTTTTCCAGTAAAACCAAATGCCAGGAACACAAAGCCATCTTTATTTAACAAATACTTTTTATTATATTTTCCGGAAGCATCTTTATACTTAGATGGCTTGATGCACTGAACGCAATTTTGCGTTGAGTCATTTGCCAATAAATTCTCTATTGCTCTAATGACATCTGAATGCCTTTTTCCAAATTTCTCCGCTACCTGTAAACTATCACATACTGCTTGTTCATTTTTAAGATATACTAAATCGTCTATAACAACGCTCCTTTCCGCTCTGCAATTATTTTTCCGAGCTATATAAGCCAATACTTCAAGTTTTTTCAAGTTCTATTTTGGAAATAACTGTACTGTTATGGGGCTACATATAAAAAATCTCAACATTTCTAGTAAATATGTTATTGCTTTTCGGCTATATATGCAGAAATGCAATCTTTTTCCAACATAATGCTGTTTCTCACGCTTCCCTCACGCTTCGTTATCCATTCGCGTGTATTATATACAGCCCCATATCCTTACAGTACCGTAATATTTTCATCTAATTTTCCATTCTATTGCTAAAATGGATATCTTCCGCATGCCTGTAGTGCAGATCTGAATAATGCCAGTGTTTTTCGTTTATATCCATAAACATCTGCATGGCATTTGTAATTCTGATCAATCCCTTTTCTGGCAAGGACCTGAAATGCCACGCCCTTGGATATACTGTAAAAGAGATCATCTTCAACCATAGGATTGCATTCATGCGCACATTGTAACAGCAGAAGCTTGTCCGGCAGTTCCAGATCCAGACAATACTGCTTCAGCTGTTTTTCCTCTCCCTTTTTAAATCCATAGTCTGCATAAGTTGCTTCTCTAGTCCGCATAATTTCTTCCTCCTTGTGTTATTTTTTATTTGTTTAGCCTTCAAAGATTCCGAAGCCCGTCCGGTTCCTGTATTGTCCGTTCTGATCGCGAAGCCAGCGAATAAACTCATGACCATCAATGTTAAGCGTGATGTACTGAGGAGAATTTCCGCCATTGTTTCCGGATTCTCTCAAAGCGTCCATCATTGCCTGCTTCATCGTTGAAAGAGGAGATACAACCTCTGTCTCACGTTTATTATCGCCAAGGATTGCAGCAAACTCTCCGGAGTTTCGCGGCACAACTGTACCTTTTGCCAGGTACGGAATCTGTGGTGCTGTCATAGCAGGCATTCTATAGCTTCGAATGCTTCTGGCAATTCCTCCAGATATACTGGATGTTGAATGGCTTTTTCCTATATTCCGAAATATATTGTTAATCCTGTTGACAATCGCCTGGGCATTATTGTATAAGACAGTCGCCGCTGACATCATTCCGTTATTCATCTCGATTAGGAAGTTATAACCAATGTTGTATAAATTACCTATGCTGTTACTGATACGGGCACGGAAATCTCTGAAGAACGCAAATGTTGATGAAAAAGCAGCATTCAGTTTATCTCCAAATCCATGACCACACCAGTCCGCCAACTGTTCAAACCATCTGGACGGTGAATGTGCATCAACAGCTGTCTGAGCCGGTTCCTTGACCGATTTTTCCATCATATCTGTTACAGATGCATTCACATCCGGTGAGACTTCTTCGATTCCCTTTTGAAATCCCTCGCCGGCGTTCTTTCCCAGCTCTTCTCCATCGGATTTTGCTTTGGACTTTGCATTTGTTGTATCTACGCTTGCCAATGCGTCTTTATATGCATCCCTAAGCTTCTTATTCTCCAGCAAGGCCCTTGTATAACCAGTTATAAAATAGCCTCCCATATCCCAACCAATCTGTTGTTGTTCCGGAAGTGCTTCCTGAATTCCAGTTTTCAGCCCTGCATCTAATGTGGATTTCGTTTTTTCCTTCAATGTTCCTGTCGAATCTTCTATTCCTTTTCCGTACTGGACCATCTGTCCATTTGCCAGTTTATAGAACCCATCTTTATCAGGATTAAGGCCCTTATTTACGATTTCTTCATGAATTGCAATAGCTTTTTCTCCAAGAATCTGTTTTCCATTTTCCCAGATACCGCCCATCTCATCAATCGCATTGGCGGATTTCAAGATTAGGTCCGCAAAGCTTACCTTGTCTGTCGCAGTCTGCAGGGAATCCAGTTTTTCAATCAGGGAGCTTGTCTCTGTATCCTGTATTGCCTGAGAGAAAGTTTTTGTTTTCCCGGTTGCTTCGTCAATAGCTCCTGTAGAATTTGCCATTACAGCATATAATTCACTCAGATTCACATCTGTGTTTCCTATAGAGCTTGCAAGCTGATTGGAAGATACTCCCGCCTCTACCAATGCATCCCTGAGTTGGCTGATAGTCCCCGCCGGTGATGTATCAGAAGAAATTGCACCGACCTTTTCATAAAGCTGCTGCATAGCTTCTCCTGATACAATGCCCTGCTCCTTAAGGTCCTCCAATACAAGCTGAAAGTTTGAAAGCAGTTGTTCTGTACTTTTCAGCTCATCATTACTGGATGTCGTTTTCTCAGAAGCCGTAGCACCTGCTGCTACACCGATTCCTATCGCAGAAGCAAATTTTAAAAATACGCCGCCTGCTTTCAATGCAGTAATTGCTCCACTCACGCCATCTGAAGCAGCTGTTGTAAAAAGTGCCTTGAACGCCTTTGTTAATATTCCAATCAGCTTCGCAGAACCAAACGCAACGACCAACCCATCTACAAATCTGCCTGCCGGCGTTCCTGCCAGTCCAGACAATAACCCGCCTATGGCATTTATCATGACTGTGGCAGCAGTTTTCAATATCTCTGTCCATGGAAGTTCCGATAAAAATTCCCCTATACCTTTTCCAAACTCCTGAAAATTCTCAAGAGTCATTACATCAGTCAGTGTTTCGCATAACTTCTCAATAAACTCGCCAAGCGCCGCTCCATTTGCTTTCCAGTCCGTTTCTGTCAGGAATGTAGTTATTCCATTTTTGATATTATCGGCAAAACCAGTCCAGTCAAATGTAGCTGTAAAGTTCTGCAGGGATGTGAAGATTCCATTGATTGAAGTTGCAAGAGTATCGCTTATCTCGGCAAGGTCTATACGATGAAAAGCACCATTCAATGTCTCCGCCAGGGATGTTCCTATGCCGGCCCAGTTTAATTCATGTACCGCTCCGTTTAATGTGTCCCAGAGAACCATCACACGATTACCAAAGAACCGTCCGACCTCTTCCCACGATATTGTATCCATAAGGCCATTAACAGCTTCTGCAATACTTTTTCCCAGATTCTTAAAATCTGTTTTTTCCATGAGCAGGTTCATTGTCCGGACTATTGTGTTCAGACCCTCGCCTATGGTATTTCCCAGATATGTCCAGTCAATCTCATCAACCATGGAATTGAAGATACTTGTGATCGCATCAACGCCCTTTTCAATCTTCTTGCCTACATTGTCCCACCGGATTGCTTTATTGACCTTTTGCAGACCCTTATTAATCTGACTTCCAAGAAGTTTCCCGATGCCCTTCCAGTCCTGCTTTTTGATCATATCTTTGATTCTGTCCGCAAAGTCCTTAATCTTGCTTTTTATGGGAACATCTTCGAACATATCTTTTGGTAAAAGCGTTGGTGTCTCCACATTTGACAGATCACTTATTGTATCGGTAGTATTCCCCCCGATCACATTCAGTTCATCAAAGGAAGCAATGTTCTTTTTCGTTGCTTTTGCTAACTTTTGTTGCTCTTTTGCCTGCTTATTTGCAGCTGTAGCAGCTTTTTTAGAAGATGCCGAAGTACTGTCTAAAGACTGTGCATAGTCCTGTTGTACAGCTTTCGCCTGTGTAAATGTTGTCTGTCCGGTAAGAGCAGCAAAGAACATTCCTACGGATGTAGCCGCCTGCGAGCACATATCAATGAGTTTTGTGAGTATCGGCGTTATCACTGTCAGAACCGGCACAAATGCTGTGGCAAGGCTATTTTTCAGTCTTGTCATAGAGGACATTAACTGTGAAAAGCTGGCATTTGTAGAATTGCTATACTGTGCGAGGTTCTGAAATCCCTCTTTCATCCCTTCAATAGCAGAATTTATAGCCCGAAATACGCCAGAGAACATCAGCGACATTCCCAGCATTTTTCCCAGACCTGCCTTGGAACGTTTTGTCTGCTTATCGAAATTAAGCATAGATTCCACTGCTTTTTTCATAGCAGAGACCATGCTTTTTACAGCCGATCCTGCGCTCTTTAAAGCAGAGCCAATGTTCTTCATGACTGCACCTACACGTGCAGCAGCTTTCTGTAGATTCTGCATTGCCAGAACAAGCTTGTTGTTCTTTTTCTGATATTCCTCTACTTTTTTCCTTAGATTATTGTATGAAGAATATAACCTTCCGTTTGTACGTTCCAGCTTCTGCGATTCCTCGTTGTACTTCTGTAATGCATTCTTATAGGCATCTGTCGATTTAGGATCTATGTATGCGCTACCGGATACCTGCATCTCTTTCTGTTTGTTCTGCAGTTTTTCCATATCCATCCATATTTTATCCAACTGCTTATCCAGATCCTTAACAGGTCCAGAATCAACCGGGAATCCCATGTTGAGCCATTCACGTTGTTTAGATTCTACGCTCTCAAAGTCTGTCTCAAGAGCTTTGATCTGAGCTGAAATCTGCTTGTATTCTTCTGTTTCTGTCTTGCTTTTACCCAGCTCATCCAGCTTAGATTTTAATTCAGCAACTTTTCTTTCCTGCTTTTCATAGCTTTGATAAAGGCTGTCAACTGTTGCAATCTGCCTTTGAAATGAATTTTTTGCTGTTTCTCCCATTTTTGATACCTGGGCAGTAATTCTTGTCATTCCTGCCTTGATCGTATTTAATCCTTTGGAAAGATCTTCTGTCTGAATCCTGGTATCAATGATGATTGAGCCATCAGCTGCCATATTATCTACCTCCCGACTATTTGAGGTCAGGGTACCAGTTTCAAATTACCAGTACCGAGTTATAAATTAGAGCTATCCTGTTTCCAGAACAGCCCACCGTTTTTATTTTTCTTCGTCTTTTTTTGTGTATTTAGCAGTATATTTGTCAATTCGTTCCTGCTGCTTCTTTTCTCTTTCAGCTAATTCCTTTTCAATGATTCCGCCAATTACAGTGATAATCTGTTCGGCAAATGTCTGTCCATCTTCCAGAATTGTAAACGGATGAGTAATTTTAAAGAAGTTTTCCGATACAGGAGCACCGAACAGGAAATCAATCTTTTCCCCGGCCTCTTTCTCCAGCTCAGGTAGAATATCTTCCAGATCCTCCCCTTTCATTTTGTCGCCTACACTTGCGAAAAACGCCGCTGTCTCTTTATATCTGGTCAAGATTCCGGCATCTGTAGGAACAAACCGGAACACTCCCAGATCATTTCCATCCTGATCTACAATCTCATAGCTCTTAGCACCTGTATTAAATGTTATCTTCTCTGCCATTATTTATCGCCCTCTCCCTCATATTTCTGAAGTTCTTTTTCAAGTTTCCGAAGTTCTTTGTAATCCTGCGCAAGTTTTCTATATTTTTCTGCCATCTCTGGAAGGCCCTGTCTTAATGCTTCAATCGTTACAGAAAGCATTCCCGATGACTTCTCCAAATCATCAAGTGCCCGTCTGGCAGAAGCATTTATTGCCGCCTGAAGCTTGTCCTGTTCATATTTTCTACTTTTCTTCATTCTGATACGTCTCATTGTCTTTCCCCCTTACCGCATCATAAATAGCTGCTAATTCCATGACTGCAACCAACATCAACATGTTAAGTAAAATCATATACATCATCTCCTGTCCTATCGTGATACATATATTATCTCACATTTTGTGAGAACAGCTCTCTACCACTTTTGGGCGTTTTTGTTATTTCGACTGTTCATCGACAGTTCAAAGGTAACTGGCCTTTCGCAAAAATCACGATTCAATCTGATATTCTCGCTTGTTCCTCGCCTGTTCGAACGCTCCAAGTTCTCGCCGCTTCCTCGCCGCTTTAATTCCATTTCTCACGGGTTCGTCACGGCTTTGTGCGGCTTTCCTGCGGCTTCATTATCAATAACAGGGATCCTCAAAATAGTGGATACCCCTTTTTATAACTTTTCACTGCTTCCTCACTGCTTCAATCAGACCAATACCGTAAAAATCAGTAATAACGCATGACCGTAAATGACCGTATTTCTCATAATGGGTCTTTTATTAAGCCGTAGGTTCGGCAGCAGGATTTTTATTAAATACTGGCATCATCTCTTCTCTCTATTTTATCGGCTCATTTAACCTTTTTCTTCCTTTACCCTTACAACTTTACCTTAGTTGCATTACAATTGGTTTTTGCTCTGTTTTATTCCCATACTCCTGTATTTTCAGATATATTGTGGCTTAGCCTTTCCCTCATCTGCTGACGCTGTTCCTCTGTATACTGTTTCGGAGGAGAAATCCGGATCCAAGCTACCGGAACATGAGCACAAATACTTCCGTCCTCATTATCCGCAATGATCTGACACTCCTCAGGATGTTTCTCTGCCAGCTTGCGGATTACAGATTTATACCGGCCCTGAGAGAATGTCAATGTTGCTTTGGTACCATTGGTCATAAATTCAATTGCATTTTCATTACATCTATTCATAAAAATCTCCTTTTTGTTTGTCTGTTGTTCGATTTCTCTCTGTTCGTTCTCTGTTCAACAATACTAAAACGGTTATTTCTCGGAGTTCACTCGGAGTTCGCTCTGAAATTACGCCCCGACTTTTAGGGACTCCGAAATCTCCGAATACCACCCGCGCGTAATCGTGTCATTAAATTCCCTGCATTTTCCATCCATATACCGAGAAATATTAGGTTTTTTAAGGTTTTGCCTATATATACAAAAATGTTAGCTTTTGTTAGGTTCCATGATCCTATACAGAAAAATCATGAGGTTTTCATGGAACGCCTCCGCCTATATGAGCCAAAATACTAAGATTTCGGATATATATGCAGAAACCTTAGCATTTCTTAGCAACCTACTTCCTCACTATATCCTCTGAAACTCCACGTTTTTCCAAGATGTATTCCCTATACAGAGAAACAGACGGTTTTGACAGGTTGCCGATCCAAGAAGATGTTAATATATGTTAATGTTTTCGGCTATATATGCTGAAATCGTAGGTTTCCGTAAGTTTTCCCATATATAGAGTGATATGTGGAGTTTTGTCAGGTTCTGCCAGCATCGTCTACTACAAATCTACTGTTTTCACCAGTAAATCAAATTCATGAAGTGCTTTCCGCTTATAACCATAAAAATCATTTTCAGTGCATGGAAGTTCGCATGAATTGCTGTTTTTGAATATCTGGCGATATCCCACGCTTTCTGTAAAACTCTTTACCAGATGCGAGGCAAGAAATTCATTTGCCCTATTGCATGCTTCGATTACTAAAGAATAATACTGTTTATCTTTTACCATTTCTTTGAGTTCTGCTGCCCGTCCCGGCGTAATCCCATAATCTTTCAATTTCATTTTTCTGATGCTCATTGGTATAGAGTCCTCCTGTCCTGTTTGTGGTATAATAGCTTACAGAAAGACTCACCCCTTTTATATGGTCCTGTGTCAGTTACTTTGACTGATACAGGACTTTTGCTTTGCGCTCCAGATCTGACACGACATTACACAAAATATCCCGGCACAACTGGCAATTATATTGTGATTCTATTTTGTGAAGATCATCTACCAGCTTTGACCAGTATGTATCATCCTGCGGATTTCCCGGCGGATAGTGTTCCCTGTATGCCCGCCAGGCAGCAGTGAATATGTCATAAATCGGCTTTAATTCCTTTGTATTATCCACTTTACTCCTCCGGCATGATATACGCTTTTTCTCCTGCTGCATACTTTTGAAACATATCATTCAACACTTCTTTCGCGCGTTCTGGACTTGCATATTCCGCAATACCAAAATCACCCTCACAAATACGGTTCTTACTTACATAACTGATATACGTCATTTTGAAATTTAAAACTCGTGTTTTATCCTGTGTCATGATTTTCATGATTATTGTCCTTTCTGGCGGATTACCGCCTATAATTATCGTTTCCCCTATGATTAAGTTACTCCTCTGTATATTTCACTAATTCAGCTCCAAACAAAACTGAATCAACATATATTTTTACAACGTTTCCTGCTTTATTTACAAGCTTCATAGTTACATTCAGCCCCCTTGAATCTGATTTCACTTCATCTACTGTAAATCCTTTCAAACTTTCTAAATCAGCTACTGAATATACCGACTGTTTCTTTAATTTTTTTGACATATATTTTTCCCTTTCCGGCGGTAAACCGCCTATAAAATCCGTTACAAAACCAAACTACAAACTACAACTACAAACTACAACTACAATCGTTCCAAAGAGTTTAAAGTTTTCCTTATATACTCTTATATCCCATATTATTATCTTTTATATATTTCTTTTTATAGAATGTAGTTTTTGTAGTTATTGTAGAAAAGCCCATAAATGCTGGGGTTGAGCAGACTACATTCTAACTACAAAGTTGACTACATTCTTTCAAGATCGCCTACTCGAACGGTATTTCCATTTGTTCTTGTTTAGGAACTGGCACAAAGTCAGAAGAGTTTGTAGTTTTTTCCGGTTCAGTTTGTAGTAACATCTTCTGAAACCCTCTCTGACTTCCATACTTAGGAAATTTGCGTGGAGTTTTCATTCTTCGCCATCCTGGTACCTTTGCAATAATACTGTTTATTTCCGATGTCTGATAACTTTTTGGCGAAATGCTTTCTTCCAATGCTTCAAACCATATTTCTCTTGCACACACCTGAGTTTTACCTTCCAGGTATTCCTGAATAATCCCCCGCTTGCCATCATCCGCCATATTCGCCTCTTGAAGTTCCTTTGCCTCTTGCATATATGCTTCTGGAAGTATCAGCTGTGGCTTCTCATTTTTCCAAATATGTACAGCCTCAGCCCAAGCCAGCTTGATTGCATCCATGATTTCTGGCACAAAAAGACTTTTTGATGGTTTCTTAACGCCTGTCTGGACAATTAGGAAACGCCTATTTCCCGTTTCATCCTGTAGGAAATCATCTTTATTGGTAGTTCCGGCGAATACACACTGTCTGTAAAATGTGTCTGCCCGCCGCTCATAAGGAATCCTGTATTTATCCTGCGTTGCGGTCAAAAACCTTTTTACACTCTCAACGCCTCCTGCAGTCCGGGCCAGTGACTTTAATTCTGCAAGTTCGATGATCCAGGATCCTGTAAGGGACTGTACCGCCTTGTCTGAATCCAAACTGTCCAAGGAGTCATTAAACCATGAATCATCCATTGCCATTTGCTTTAAAAATGTACTCTTGCCAATTCCCTGTGAGCCTTGTAGAATCATAGTATAATCAAATTTGCTTCCAGGTTTATACACTCTTGAAACAGCTCCTAGCATCCATAAGCGCATTACCTGGTATGTATAATCAGAATCCTCTGCTCCAAGATATTCCGGCAGCAGGCTTCTTATATGCTCTTTTCCATCCCATGTAAGGGAATCCAGTAGTTCTCTTACCGGATGGAATTTATTGCGCATAGAAACATTTTTCAGCGCATCTGCGAAGTCTTGCCGACTTTTAAGCCCATAATCAGCCTGTATCAGCGCAAACAAAGCTGAATCATCATGGCTACTCCATGCTCTGCAATTATTCTCATTCTCCCATGGCACATTACCATATAGATAAGGTTGCTGTGCAAACTCATTAAGACGGATTTTCCCGGCGAAACGGCTGTCTTTATCCATAACGATTTCAAAATTATGTACAAGCTGTTTTACGCTTTTTACATTTCCATCTTCATCATAGTTGCAGTCGAGGAATTTAAAGACTAATGCCTGACCTCCAACTACTTCGTCCTTACTTTTTTGTGTTACAGTTCGTTTTTTACCTGTATCCTGCTTCTGATCTTGCTGAACATCTGTGCAAATGCTCTCTGTATCATCAACATTCCTTATTAAATTTTCAAATTCTTCAACAGTATGTCCCTCTTCAAAATAATCAGTTATATCTGCTTTTGGCACCTCTGGCATTGGTTTTATAATGCTTACATTATTAGCAATTAACTGCAAATCCTGCATAACCTGATAGGCTAATTGTTCTCCTGGCTTATCATTATCAGCTAAAATAATCACATTTGCTTGTCTTACAATTTCAGAAACACCCTTTTTCCAATCTCCTGAACCACCACAAGTAAATACTGTATATCCCCTTTTCATCAGAGTATTTACATCTTTTTCGCCTTCCACATAAAAGATTGTTTCCTGATGATCTATTGCTTTCTGAATCGCAAAAACAGAGCTACCATAAATGGCCAGAATATCTTTCGCTTTTTTACCTTGCAAACCAAGAATAAAACGATCACCATTAAACCTACCGTAAATTAACTTCTTTTTCCCTGCTTTATCCTGCAATCGGACCTTAGTATAGGCATAAACTGCTTTTCCACTTTGGTCAGTCAAGAAATAATCATAATGCTCTATATATTTAGCATTAAATTTTCGTTCCAGATATGCTATCCAAGCTTCTTTAACAGTATTTTTCCCTATTGGCGAATCCTTAATATTAAAAGCGGATTTAAGTTCTGCTATCGCTTCTTTAAGCGTGTAACCTCTCACATGAATCATTAAATCAAAAATATCTCCGTCAACATTTCTTCCGAAATCATGGAATCGGTTGTCCTTATATAACTGAATGCTTGCAGTTCTTTCACCCGGAAACTTACGTTTTCCATATTCTTCTACCAAACCCAAGTAATCTGCTACAGCACTGATAGATATCAAGTCCTTTATCTCTTGAAGATTGCTCAACAGTCATCACTCTCCAATTCTTTTAATAAATCCCTTGCACTTTCCAGAGCTTTCAATGTATTTTCACCTCTATTCTCTAAAGTACGAATAAACTTTCGGATTTCCATCGTGTCTCCTGCTACAGGAAGATAATATCCTCCAGGCGGAGTTGTGTTTGATAATATGACTTTGCCAGCCTTGCGTTCTGCTTCAATCTGCTTTTGCAACATTCGAACACTGGAAAAATGACATTTCACAGTAAGATACTCTGGCGTTAATGCATTTTTTTTACCTGGTAGCAGATGTTCATATACTCCCATAGAATCACCGCCTTACTCAGAAATCTCATCCAAATACTTTCTGATTTTTGCCACATTCCAATACACTCTTCTACCAACACAAAATTTTGCACCTGCTGCCATACCAATCTGCGTTGCTGTCTGTCTTCCTGAATTCAGCATTTTCTGCAATCCAGCAGTATCAACACTTAATGCGTCTGAAAATGTACCTGGGTACGATGTCGTTTTTCTCATAAAAATACCTCTTCTTCCTGTCTGATTTTACATTGCGTTATGTGTTTCTTTATGCTATTATGGTAATATATTGTTTCGCAATTTGCAAACAACAGTTTCTGTTTCCTGTAAGGAAATTATAATTTGTTTTAGAATCTTTAAGAATGATTTAAAGATTTTTAGTTAGTCACACCGAAAAAACGAAACAAATTTTGTTTCAGTATTAAAAAAGGAGGTTTTTACTATGAAACGGAAAAATTATTATGGAGCAGAATGTGCCAAAAGGTTAGACTCACTTATGACAGAACTTGATATTAAAGCCCCAACACTTGCTGAATTATCTCATTACTCTTCTCAACAAATCCGCAATTTCCGTAATTTTCGAAGACCAATGACAATCGAGGCAGCCCACTCAATAGCTCCTATTTTAGGAGTGCGACCAGAATATTTATTATGTGAGGATAACTGTAAAACACCAGAAGAGTTTAATAAAGCTACCCAAAAAAGAAAATTTAGCAATTTGCTTAATATGGAAATTTCATCCAGCATCACACGGCTAGTTCATTTAATTGGCGAAAATCTTGAAAATCAAAATGAAAATAGTTCTATTTCAGACAATGATCTACATGAATTTCATCAGGATATTTCAGATTACATTCAAATGCGTACAGAAAAATGGTTACTACCCAGACTCAAAGAAAAGCAGAATCCAGAAACATAAAGAAAAAGCACCCAATACTTCCTGATTTCCCCTTAAGTAGCTCCGGTTATTTACCCTGTCTACTTAAGAGGCATCATGTCATAAGGCATTGAGTGCTTTATTGTATATTCGCTATATTAAAAAAACAGCCTCGCGAAAGACTGCTTGTGAAAATACTTAATAATACTCTTGAGGCAGTAGCAGACTAGCCACTACACTTGCAATCACTGCATGAACTGTTACTATAAAACCATTAATTACCATAGGCATCACCCTTTCAAAGAAAGTCTGGCACACTACATGTGTAGGTGCATACAAATAAACTACATACAAAATACTGTCTACGACAATCATAGCAATGGCTAAGCCACATCTGCCATCAGAGTTTCCTACTCCCTCAAAAATACTATATATTTATTATAGCATAAACCGCTTCATAATTCTACAAAATATCTTCGCAAAACATATCACTCATAAACTTTATCGTCCTACTGTAAAAAAAGCCGGAACCTGTTACAGCTCCAGCCCATTTTAATTCATTATAATGTTCCCTACAAAGAAATTCCAAAAACCCATACTATTTTCGCTCGCCTCTTAACAAAAAGTTTTACTTCTCATAAATTTCAAGCATCCCTCAGCAATATCCTCCAAATACTATCCTATGTACAAAAAGAATATCTTTATATTTTAATTTCATTAGAATTATTTTGAATTTCTTTATAAATACCATTGTCTGTTTGAATCCAAAACTTTTTCATGTCAAATCCCTTTTTTTCTAATTTCTTTCCAAATGCCTTTTCTTTTCTCATATCATGTTTAAAATCACTATTAGATTTGCTTCCTGTTAGTTCTTTTACATCTTTAATGTTACAACTTCTTTTTAGCTCATCTTCTAAACATTTTACTTGTGTGATACATAAGACCTTTTTTATTGATTTTTGCTTTTTTAAAAATTCAATATTTTTCTTTAATATATCAATATTTCCAGCATCTGTATCAAAAACCAATACTACCACTGTCCCCATTTTCAAAGACATTACCCTGAGATTAGTAAATTGCTCTGAAACAACATTGAATTTTTCTATTTTTCCAGGCTCTATTAATCGCAATTCAGTCTTCAGTACTTTAACTATTTTTTCTTCATCTTCGCCTTCAACATAATACTGATAATTTTTCCCCATTGTATACCCTCTTTTGCATTTTACTTCAATTTTTCCAATTCATAAATAAGTTCCATACTTGGCGCCACTGAAAACAAATCATTCTCAGCTGCATTTTTTACTGAATCGGTACTTCTTTTCAGAAAATCAGAAACATTTATACATTTTATAGTTTCCATATCATCATTCGTATCTTTTTTGAAAAATGTAAAGGTATGCTTAGGAAGTGGTAAATCAAGGATATCTGTATTATGTGTCGTGAAAAACAGCTGATCATTTCCCTTCAAACATTGAATCATTAACGTTAGAAAAGCTTTTTCTATATCTGTATGTATATATGAAAATTTTTCATCACAATAGTAAAATCCATTTTCACCATTAATAATGGCTGTTAACATACCTGCTACAGCTATTCCCGCTTTAGTCCCGCTAGACAACGTATCTGCTTTTGTCAACTCTCCATCTTGTATTATAACATCTTGATTTTTCATTCTTATAACAAAAGAATTTTTTACATCCCGCAGTTTTTCAACTTTAATAATTGATGTATCTAATGCTTTTAGAGTATTTTCCAAAACTGTTAAATATTTCTGGCTATTATAATATGTGTCGTATCTATAAACACCGCCAAAATCTACAGGATATTCAAATAACCATGATAATCCCTTTATCTTTCCCAGTTCTTCAACAAAATTTTTTTTCATATTACAATTCTGTTCATCCAACCGTTTGCTACAGCTCTCATAGCTATCTTTAACACCTATTTTTACATTATTTACACAAATACTAACATCTGTCTCTTTATATTTTTCTTCTGTTTTAGGAGCAATTTGAGTGATTATTCTATATAAAGAATCTCCATCATAAGTTACAAAATCCATTGAAAATGTTGCTTTCTTATGTGTATCACAAATTACACCGGTTATTTTTTCCATTTCTTTTTTATCCATAAAGTTAAATATATTCATTAGCATTCTACCCAAAGAAGTTTTCCCTGACGCATTAGCTCCCATAATTATATTTACTTTTTTATATCTAAAATTAGGATGATCTTTTAAAAATTCTTCTTCAATATAGGAATTTACTATTTTTTTTGGATAAGACATATTCATGTGAAAGTTCTTAAATGCCATAAAATTATCTAACCTTATATCCATCACTATCATCTTATGTTCCTCCCGTTTTTTTATTTCGCAAATCACGAAGCAATCCTCCACTTCTATACTATAACTATACTACACACTTGAAATATATTCAAATTAATTTTATAAAATATATTCATATATATTATTACTTAGAACCATTGCTTAAAACCATTCTTTCTTTTATTGCCCTTTTCTTTTCACAAATGTCATATTCTTTTATAAGATCAGCAATTCTAGTCATAATCTTAATAAGCTGATCTATAGTAAATCTCGCTTCAAATGTAAATGGTTTTTGTTCATTTGGCCTATCTTTCAACACAACAGTAGTATTTTTCAATATTCTACTAGCAGCCGTATATTCTTCCGGAAAATTAATATCAACATAAAAATGCGCAACTGCATTTCGAATTCTTTTCATGCAATTTTTCAAATTTCTTTCTTCCACTTTGATTTTCCAACTTGAATCATTTCCAAACCATTCGCAAATCTCCATAGAATCCATCGAAATTTGCGGTAATAATGTTTTATATTTTTCACAAGGAATCACAATACCACAGTACAATGTCCTAATTAAATTCATTCCTAAATTAATATTATAATTATCTGATTTCCGCGCTCCACGTTTCCATTTTTCAAAAAAATCACTTACAGACAATGGTTGCTCCGTTTGATTCCATAATACAGAATCTAAATTCATTAACAAACTAAATGTATCCAAATTGTTATCAAGCATTTCAACATAATATCCATGATTCATTTCGTTGTCCATAACAGCCTCCACTTTAATAATCATTATAATTCTATACTACATTTTATTTTTTACAGTTCTCTCTGTAATTCTATTTTTTGCGTCTTGTTACTAATTATACCTCATTCCGCGATTTTTCTTTCTCACCGGGGTAAAAAACAGGGTAAATTCAAAAACACATTCTCTTTATGTCCCGTAATTGCGTACAATTTTGTATACAATATTAATTTCAAAGGTAAAAAACAATAAAAAAGTGCCTGATATGGACACCTTACCAGAGAGGAGTGATCATTATGAGTACTTATGAAGAATTGCAAATTATACTTGCAACTGCTTTACTCATCGTTGCAATTTTGACTTATACATATAAAAAAATAGCTGTCCTGTTCTTTGGCGAGAATGACAGCTATTTTTTACTAATCTTATTTCGCCGGGTCGGGTGATCTGCACTCACTTTCCGGCTCCCTTGTTAAGTATATTATGCGAACTGCAAAAATATTTGTCAAATCGTATTTTACCAACACATATCTATTGCGTTTTCATACCCCACAGCTTACCCCAATTTTTACCCCACAAACTGATTTTTACCCCACGAGCAAAACTTAATATGTGATAAACACTGACAAAATCCTTTTTATAAATTTATCCAGCAAAATCAAGACTTTCGGGGATTTTAAAAATGTAAATAATGACACAAGATAAAAACAGATAAAAGATATGAAATAAAAAAATAAAATTTATAAAAAAACCGCAAATATATCACATCATAAGTTATAATGTAAGTATTCCATATCCAAAAGAAAATTAGATATTTAATATACGGGAGAAAATTTATGTTTAGAAAAATAGACAGAACTAATACTTTTAATGACGTATTAAAACAGATCATAGAGCAAATCCAGACCGGGGAATTAAAGCCCGGAGATGCCTTGCCTGCCGAACGTATCCTGGCCGAAGAACTGGGGATTTCCAGACCTGCCCTGCGCGAAGTGCTAAAAGCTCTTTCTCTTCTGGGAATCACAGTCAGCGTGCATGGAGGCGCCAACTATATTGCAACAGATCTAAGCAGCTGCCTTACAGGCCCATTATCCATCATCTTTCAAATGTATAACAGCAAAATTCAGGACGCCGTTTCCCTTCGTGGTGCTCTTGAAGCCAAAGCAGCCTATCTGGCTGCCCAAAACTGCAGTCAGCTAGATGCAGCGGAACTTCAATTGATCATTGCCAAGCTGGACAGTACTGATGACGAAACCCTTCGAAGTGATCTGGACCGCGATCTTCACTTTAAAATTGCACAGATTGCAGATAATCCTCTTATTTTCAGCGTGATGAATGCTTCCTCCCAGCTCACAGAAAATATGATCGTGGGAATTCGTTCACATTTTATGCAAAAAGATGAAGATTCTCCGGAAATTGATTCCCAACATACAAGACTTGTAGCAGCCATTACTACAAACAATCCCTCTCTGGCAGAACAGATCATGAGTGAACATATGCAAACCATTGAACGGCTGCTGAAGGAAATCACAGAATAAACATTGTTCCAATCCTTAAACATTAATAAAAAAGCGAGAAGAAAACTATGAATAATAAAATCGTAGTCTGTATAGGCAAAGGCGGTCAGAAAGATATGGCAGAATCCTTTTCCAGACGTACCGGCTCCCCTATCGTAAATAAACCCGGAGATTACCTGACCGTTTTATTTGATTCCAAAGGAGTATCTCTATCCGGTTTCGGTCTCAGCTATCAGGGAGATTTTGAAAATATGCTTCATCGTGTGACCAATGGACGTCTTCAGCATGAGATGCTGGCCAAGGCAGTCAAAACAGATCAGGAAAATCTTAAGGCCATTGACGCAACTGCCGGCATGGGCGAAGACAGCCTGCTTCTGGCAGCCTGTGGATATCAGGTAACACTTTATGAGCAAAATCCTGTAATTGCCATTCTGCTCAAAGATGCTCTCCGCCGTGCCAAAAAAAATACTGTCCTAAAGGATATTGTATCCCGCATGCAGCTTGTAGAGGGGGATAGCATTGAACATTTGAATAAGCGACTGGATCCTGTGGATGTCATCTATCTGGACCCTATGTTTCCCGGACGGCAGAAATCCGGCCTGATCAACAAAAAGCTCCAGCTTATCCAGAAACTGGAACCTCCCTGTTCTAAGGAAACAGCTCTTTTTGATGCAGCTATGGCAGCACAGCCTTCCAAAATCATTGTAAAACGTCCTCTGAAAAGTCCATACCTGGATGAAAGAGTTCCTTCCTACTCCCTAAAGGGCAAGGCAATCCGTTATGACTGTTACTCTCCATACAAATAGACTTAAAAAAGCATTGTTCCACACCATGAGCCAGCAACGTTTCTGGATGTTTCTTCCATGTATGATCATAATCGCCAGCATATTTGGCTATTTTTCAACCCATTTTATCGACCATCCTGCTTCCTAAATAAGTCACGGAACAGTTACTCGGTTATAAAAATATTATCTGTTTTGAAATTTAATTTGTTCTCCCTGAATCAGCGGATAGCAGACCAATTTATCACTGTCCAGATTTTCCATGTGCATATCTACCCCGCTGATCTGATGATTTTCATACGTATTATAATAATAAATCCCTTTCGTAGTATTACAACAGGAAGTGTATAAGGTAATCTCATACTTTCCGTCGGAAACCTCACAACAGCCACGCTGCTGATCTACAGACCCGAGGATATGGAAAAACTGACTGACGCTTTCCTCCTCTGATTCACCGGAAAAAGCATTTGCTTTTGTAAATGCCACACGTACAAAACGAGAAGCCGAAGAAAGATCTCCCGGAAGCCCAAGGGCTCCCATTCCACGGCTGTATGCATTGAGAGGGAGATTACTGCCAAATGTATTCACGGGTTGTTTCGGTGAAAGGTGCATATAGTTATTCAATTGAAACATTTGCTGTGGGAAAGGCGGGTTGTTTGTGAGAACACCAATCGGGTTATCATAAACATGAAGACCATCAGACATAGATTCTACTGTAATAGCTTCCTTTTCATCAGCAATGATCCAATGCAGTTGGGCTAAAGGAAATTGTTCACTGAAAAGAGTATTCACTATATTAATATAATCAAGTTTTTCCCGAACCTCTGTTACAGAAGAACACTGACTTAGAATCCAGGGAATAAATTCAAACTGTGCAATGTTATCCCCTTCTGTCTGAACTTCAGAATAAGAAGCATTCCCCACAAAATTAAGTCCTGCCATGCCAAGCCCTTTTTCATTAACGGCATCATAATACAGAGGATAATCATCTGCTACATGGGCCATCCCAATAATTGCATAATGATTTGTCAAGTCACCGACATGCCGAAAATGAAACGGGTAGTTGCGCGGTGTAACAGTAACCTGATCACCATAAGAAAATTCATAATCCAGAGTTCTTCCGAAATAAAAATCTTTTGTTTTATAAGTTGCAGCTGTACACATGATCATTTCCTCCTTAACTTCTTTTTTATTATAGCCAACAATCATAATAAAAATCAATAATTTTTACATAGATAAGTAAAAACTATTGATTTCGTTTATTTATATAACATAAAAAGATACCACTCAGCTATCTTTTCATGTCTGAGTGGTATCCCTTCGGATTTCTATCTATTAAAGTTTTAAATCAAGAGTAGCTGCTCCGCAGTTTTATTAAACAGACAGTTTCATCTGCTTCATTTCTTCCAGGAAATCACGGATATAGGATACTGCCAGATCCAAAGCTTCCTGTCCAAGTTCTGCTGAAGAATCCTTCGGATCAAAAGGTCCAAACCAGCCGCTTGGAGCAATTTCTTTGGTATCTCTCACAAGACGTACGATACCACCCTTGAAATTAACTGCCTGGATATAAGCCGCTTTCATATTCTCAGAAGGATCCTGTGCATTGATAGGCTTGCTAAGTTCCAGATGTACTGATTCCGGAGCAATTGCCATCATAGCTGAGGTCTCCAGAACATCACCATGGCCGCCTTCAAACTTCTTGTCCAGCTGAGCTACCAGACTCCACCAGTCTACGCTGGCACATACACCACCTTTATGATATACCTCCAGAGCTGCCCGGTCAATGGATGGAGTATTGCCGCCATGGCCATTCAGAATTACAAAACGTTTTGCGCCATGCTGCATCAGAGAATCCATGATGCCATGCAGAACCATGTAAAGTCCTTCATAACCAATATTAATGCTTCCCTCAAAGCTTAAGTGATAAGGACATACACCGTAAGGAACAGTAGGTGCTACGATTACATTTTCTATATCCTCCACATGATCTGCCAGATAGGACGGTACCATAAAATCCGTTCCCAACGCACTCTGCGTTCCGTGCTGCTCAGTGCTTCCTACCGGAATCACAATAATCGGATCCTTTTTAAAAGCTTCTTTTGCCTGTGCTGTAGTCATTTTTGCAAGATACATTTCAAATACACCTCCTGATTTTTATGCAATAAAGTGACGATCAATAGTCTCCTGCGGCGGAGTTTTTGTAAATTTACTTACGACGATCATTACAATAGAAGCAATGATGGTAGTCGGGAACAATGCATGGAAGCCCATAGCCAGCGCTTTGACTGACGGATTCAGAGTAAAGAGCAACAGGGAAATAATACCTACAATAACTGCTGCGACTGCTCCCTTCGCTGTTGCTTTCTTCCAATAAATTCCAAACAGAATCGGCACTACAAAAATTGCCATTCCGGAAAATGCAAACAGGTTAATTTCAAAAATACTGCCTGGCTGGAATACACCAAAGCAAATTACGATGATACCGATAATTACAGTTACTACCTTGGACAACTTCATAACAGTCTCATCTGTAGCATCCTTATTGATAATCTTCTGATAAATATCACGGGTAACAGCACCGGTAGTCGTTACCAGAATACCATCGATTGTGGACATACCTGCTGCCACAATACCTGCGATGAAAATGGAAGCCAAGAAAGGATTCATGCCTCTCTGCAGAATCATAGGAATAATCTGATCTGCCTTCTCAATATTCTGAATGGAAGCAATACCATTTACACCGGCCCACTCAATCAGAGTTGCAGAGAAAAACATACCTGCAGTACCAAGAAGAATTGCTTTGAACATGGTCTTATGATCCTTCATGGCAAAGAACTTGGTAAACAGGTGAGGCTGTCCCATGGTAAAGAACGACCATAGCACAATGTTGGATACATAATAAGTCCAAGGCATATAACCGTTAGCACCCGGGAAGGTCAGATAAGCCTCATTCATACTCTGAAGTGTATGGTTAATGTTAGAGAAACCTCCACCCATTACTACAGATACAATAAATGTAACCACTGCAGTAGCAATCATCAGAGATCCCTGGATAACGTCCGTCATCATGGCACCTTTCATACCACCGCTCATACAGTAGAGAATAACGATAATACCCATTCCCACAACACCTACCCATTCAGGCAGTCCGGTAAATACATGTACAATAACACCTGCTCCGATAATCTGTGCGCCCATCATCGGAACCAGGAAGAAGAGCATCATTACGCCCAAAACACCGCTCATATTCTTGGAGTGATAACGGTCTGTCAGGTAATCGGCCATAGTCAGGAAACCATATTTATGACCAAGAGTAATCAGCTTACGGCCAATAAGAAGAGCCGGAAGAATCATACAGAACACAGCTCCAGGTACAGAGATAGCCATTCCTGCATAGCCTACGCCATAAATGGTTCCCGGTGTACCAAGAAAGGTTCCCATAGAAAACTGGGTTGAGAAATATGCAATACCACTTACTAATACACCAGCCTTTCCGCTCAATACGAAGAAATCGCCAATGCTATTCGTCTTACGTCCTGCATACCAACCAATAAATGCCATAATTCCAAGATAAAGTACTAACACTGTATAGAAAGGAATTGGTGATGGCTGAATTACTGCTGCTCCATTCATTTATTTGTCCTCCTCATCATAAGTGTGATATTCTTTTCTCTTCATACACATGCGGTAATAGATAACAATCAGCGCAAATGTAATGGCAGTGTGAACAATCCATCCGAATATATAAAGCGGAACACCACCAAATGCGGGAATATACGTCTCGCTGTAGAAAAACGGGAACGGAATCATAATGAATACAAACATAACCAGAAAAATAATCAACCATGTCCGTTCGAAGTGTTTCTCAAAAAGTTTCTTCATAGCCTTTTTCCTCCTTTTTTCTCGAAAGAAAATCATGTAATATATTAATTAAAGATTCTTTCGATTTTTTTGTTAAGTATATACTTTACTTTATATTTTTTATTATACATGTTATAATATTTTTGTAAAGTTTTTACTTAAATTTTTATGAAAAAAATCTAAAATTTTGCATGAACCATGCAGAGAAAGGACATTGTATAATATATATGGATATTTTAGAGCATCTCCAGGAACTTTATCCTACCCTGACGAAAAAGCAGAAAACCATTGCAGATTATCTGATCGCCAATTTGGAGGAAATTAGCTACATTACACTGGCACAGCTGAGCCATCAGACCGGTACCTCAGAGCTGACTTTGCTCCGTTTTTGCCAGAAGCTGGGCTGCTCCAGCTTTCTGGACTTAAAGGAGCAGTTCCGGGACTATACCCAGAAAATGATTAAACAGGCCTCCTCTTCTTCCTTTTTTCTGCCGGAGCGCATCTCAGGCGAAGCCTCCGAACGAGAACGGATCCTTCATGAAATCTGCAATACAGAGGCTACAGTTTTCTCTGATTTTATTGCTAACATCAATCTGGAATCTGTGATAAAGGCTTCTGATGAAATCCGAAAAAGCAGCCGTATCTACATTTTTGCCCATGATATTTCCCTGGTACCCGGTAAATTTCTGCAGGGTCGTCTGGAAATCCTGTACCTTAATGCTGTGTTGATTGATTTATCAGATCTGGAATTGACCCAGAAGACTATCCAACAGCTGACTGATGGTGATCTGGTAATCTTTTTCTCTTTCCCCCGTTATTATTTTCCTATTGGAAATATTGCTAAAAAAGCGGCAAAATCAGGTGTACCGATTCTGACCATCACCGACAGTGATACTTCTCCGGCGGCAGCACACAGCACACTTTTGCTGCTTTGCCCCACCTCTACGAAGCTATTTTACAACTCCATGACCGTGCCCATGGCCATGCTCAATATTCTGGCTTCCTGTCTCGTCATCGACAGTGTATCGCCAGCAGAACGTCAGATCTTTATTGATACCTTGCCATCCTGATTTCCAGACAAAAAAACCGGATATACAGGTTTCCCGCAGGAAACCACATATCCGGTTTCGTTTTTATTCTCTTTTCATAGCTGTTCGATTTCTGACCAGTTACCTCTTTTTATCTTTTATTTCTCGTAAGTTCCTTTTCGGAGTACCTCTCCATGCTTCATAAAGATCTCTCCCCTTGCCACATAGGTATCCAGCGTCAGGTTCTGATCAAACAACAACAGATCTGCATCGGCCCCTTCTGCCACAATTCCCTTGATTCCCTGTAAATCCAGGCTCTCCGCCACCTGACAGGTCATATAAGGCAATGCTTCCTCCAGATTCATTCCAAGGGCCTGCACCATATATTTCAACTCTTTATAAAGCGCATCCACACCAGACACACCTATCTCTAAAAGGCTGCCATCCTCAGCATAATTAGACCAGCTTCCATGTCCGTCAGAGCTCATGGTAATATGCTCTGTAGGCAATCCCCGCTTTTTCGCCTCCAGAACACATTCTCCCGGTGAAGTGTGCATACCACAAGTCAGATCAATATAGCCTCCCTGACTTAAAAATTCATATCCATCCTCCAACAGCTTTTCATTCCGGTTCACGTGAGTGGGTCGGAAAATCCGTACGGGAACGGAGCTCTCCTCCAGTGCCCGGAATACCGGAGTCAGACCAGCCTTGTCATCTCCCATATGAAGCACCACAATGCCTGGTTTTCCACTGAGCATTCCCGCCACACGGGCTTTGCTTGCAATCTGAATCAGCTGATCCTCCGTCACATTAGGTGCCCTGTGATCAGAAATTGCCAGCTTCACACCCAGAATCTCCTTCACAAATACAATATCTCGATCTATCTCGCCTGTGAGCGTCGGGCTGGGATATCCGTAAGCACCTGTAAGCATATAAGCACTCACGCCCTCTTCACAAAGTACCCGGGTCTTTGCGTAAAGATTGTCCACACTCCTGGTAATACCATCTGTGCCCAGAAGTCCCACCACTGTTGTGATACCGTTCTCTACCAGCTCCGACATCTGTAATTCCGGTGTCCGCGTATGAAAACTTCCCTCTCCGCCGCCCCCGGTAATATGTACATGCTGATCTAAAAATCCGGGTGTAAGAATTTTTCCTTCTGCATCCAGTATCTCACATTCCACAGGCAGTTCTCCGATGGAATCCTGTATACATTCAATCTTTCCTCCGCAAATCAAAAGATCTTTTTTTCCGAGATATTCCGGTGCGTAAACCTCTGCATTCTTTACCAATAACATAACTATTCCTCTTTTTCCTGTAGCTGTTCATTACACAAGTACTTTAAGCGGTTCTGAACAGTTACTTTTCCTTTTTTATTTGGTTTCTACTCCAAGTATATACGATGGAACCTGTTTTGTCCATGCAAGTTATTGTTATAAAATACTTAAATGTATTTTTAACTTCCAGTTGGCAAGAGTAATAAAAAATCAAGAGAAGTGTGTTCAAAACCTATAAGCAAAAAAACAAGAGAAACGCTGTAAAACTAACGTTTCTCCCATTTTATAATCATGCCGCAGACCGGAATCGAACCGGTACGGGTATCACTACCCACGGGATTTTAAGTCCCGGGCGTCTGCCAGTTCCGCCACTGCGGCATATGGAACCTATAGGGCTCGAACCTATGACCCTCTGCTTGTAAGGCAGATGCTCTCCCAGCTGAGCTAAGATTCCATATTTCTTATGCAATTACCTCGTCAGCAAATGCTAACGACCCAGAAGAGACTCGAACTCTCGACCTTCGCCGTGACAGGGCGACGCTCTAACCAACTGAGCCACTGGGCCAAAATAATAACAAATGGACCTTCGGGGACTCGAACCCAGGACCGACCGGTTATGAGCCGGTTGCTCTAACCAACTGAGCTAAAGGTCCAAAAAGCCGATGATCGGACTCGAACCGATAACCTGCTGATTACAAATCAGCTGCTCTGCCAATTGAGCCACATCGGCATATCACTTGTCAGAATCAAGCCTCAGAAAATCACATCTACATTATTTAAATGACTCCAAGGGGATTTGAACCCCTGTTACCGCCGTGAAAGGGCGGTGTCTTAACCGCTTGACCATGGAGCCAAAACTCCCCCTGTTGGACTCGAACCAACGACACTGCGGTTAACAGCCGCATGCTCTACCGACTGAGCTAAGGAGGAATAAAGGTTTTGCACCTTCAAAACTACATACATGTTGACATTTCCTTGAGAATTAACTTCCTGCGTTGCCGATTGAGTATTGTACTCCGCGGGGGTCACTTCGTGACTTCGTCACTCAGTGTCATTTGCTTCGCAAATGTCCAGTCTGTAT